>JAFAXJ010000337.1 GCA_019241095.1 Verrucomicrobiota bacterium
CAATCTGGTTTTAATCTTTCAGTTTAGAACAGTCTGTTTTCAGAACAGGAATTAGTCGCGATGTCGATCTGTTGTTAGAACGACGTTCGACTATTGTTTTGCATCCATGCGTGAGTGACCAGGCCAAGGAGTCCATTCAAGCTGAAAGAGACTCAACCATTCCCGACGGTGCGAAACCCGATTCGGTCACTCAGCACGCTCGCTTTTTGATTTGTCACCCGTCGCGTCACGTCAGCATTCGAATTTCCGAAGTTCCCACCGCGCACAACAGGGTTTCCAGAGCTTCCTACAGAGCTGGTCCATTCGGACACGTTTCCCGCCATGTCGAAAACACCAAACGGGCTTTTGTCCTTCGGGTAGGCTTCCGGCTCAGACCATTTTTTTCCTGGCTCACTCCGATAGATATTGGCCGCTCCCTCATCGGTCTCCATACCCCAAGGAAATCGCCTTCCGTCAACCCCTCGCGCTGCTTTCTCCCACTCCTGTTCGGTCGGAAGACGACGTCCCTTCCAGTTTGCGTAGGCGTAGGCATCAAACCAGTTCACAAACACAGCCGGAAAATTAATTGTGATTATGTTCCCATCCATTTCCCTCCCTTCCAGAGCTGTGCGATAAAGGCGTTCCCACTGCGGATTACGATGAGTGAGCGTTTCCGGCTGGTCTGGATGATCGTACTCATGACTTTCACCAATTGCGGCGAGGAACTCAGCGTATTCCGCGATCGTTACCTCTGTCGGATCGATATTGAATCCGGGGAGATTTAAGAACTGGCCATCCTGGAAGTAAAACTTCCCAGCCGGAACAATGGCTGGACCTCCATAATGTTTTCGAATAACGGCTCTTTTTACAAAGCCCGGGAATAATTTTTCCAAAGTTGAAAAGCTCTTTACAACAATCAAACTGGTTGTAGTGATCGCGATAAAAGACAGAACAACCCGTACAGATCGAATCAGTTTACACTTCCAACGTTTTTGGCGTCTGTGCTGTATTATAAGCTCAAGGATCTCGGCAGCCCCAGCTTGATTGATTCGAACAGATTTTGGTTCTGATTCGCTTCGCTCCCCGGCAACTCTCTCATCGTGCACCCGGCATGCCTCAAGAAGCACTAACATGTGATTAGTTGGGAGTGTGCGAGGTAAATTTGGCGGGATCCCATGACGAAGGTCAAAGGTGCCAGCTTTCCACCCGATCATTTCATTCACCGCGTCCTGACCCGATTTGTTACTGACCACAGCGTGCGCAAGTTGACCAGGCAGGCAATAAATATACCCTTTTTGGTTACCCTGCCGCACGGTTATTGTGGCCGTAATTCCCGACAGGCATGCAATCTGTATCAGATGTGCAAGCTCTAGTCTTTCAACGTTACCGGAGAATCCTGTGTGATGTACTCTTGGCATATCCAGCGCCAAACGATCTCATGACGCAATACCTGATTGAACCTGTCAATCAAAGATATAATAACAAATCTTTCCAGCTCAGGAGTATGACTTTCAAATGACACATTAGGAGTAGTCCGTTTGGTCACCTATCGCGATAATGTCAGATTTCAAAGGGGGTATAATGCCAACTTTCATTAGGATATTTAATAGTAGACAAATCAACAAATTCAGAAAGTCGCTTGCAAATAATAACATTTTTGTTATGCATTACATATTCGAAAAGACACTCGATATCTTCAAATTATGCAAAGGCCAGACGTGATTAAAAAACCGGGTGCGAACGAACGCAATGACGCACAACGAATTGCCGTCGACCGCGCCGGAAGCGGATTATCAGAGATAGCGCAATCACTTTTAGACCTGTATCGAATAGAAAACGCTAATGATCCTCTTGCTGTTCTCATCACCATACTTGACAAAATGCAGGCGGAACAATATCGGATTCTTTCCAGGATAGAGGCTGCTAACGTGCTGGCTGACGTTGAGTTTGGCCGGATTGATTTAGCAGTCACTCGAGTAAGTGAAATGCAACAAGCGGCGCAAGCTGTCCTTGCAGAACTTAGCAAACTCCAAAAGGATTTTCGACTGACGACTGATAAGATACGTGAGCGTAGGAATGTTGACATTTTGCTTAATCACTTGCAGCCGCTGATTTATGGACTTTTTGGTTCTCTCATTACTCTGCTCGTAATCATTTTCTTTCTACGGTCAAAGATTCTGTGAAGATTTGGAGCGGTTCGTTCATCTCGCAGGCTCAAGAAAATTAGCATTTGGTAGCTCCGAATTTGAAATCAACGTTTTCCCCGTTTTCCGAGCCTACTTTTCGGATCCCCTTCATCGCGAATCGAAGCTGTCTTCTGGCCTAAGCACTGACTCTGTTTCATTGTTTCAGCCGTAGGCAACAAATCGGTAGGTGGTTCGTTGAACGATATTTGATTATCCTTAGTACCACGTACCTGCCTTAAGATGATATTAAAGTCGCCGGGCGGCACGAGACCATTCCAATCCTTGGTTACACTTCCGTTTACAACGAAGAAAGCTTTCGCGATCGTGTTAGCATTGACGAGGCCTGAAGCGTCCTGAAAGCATTGTCTATATATCTGTCCCTGTACCCTCAAGGCGAAGCTCTCGGGATCATAAAGAAAATCCTGATCAGACTGATTATTGATTTGGAGCTCAAAAACTGCAGCGCCAACTGACCGATCCACGATGACACGCTTAACGACCAAATCTACTTTTTCGGCAATGAAAATCCTCGTTCCTGGTTCTGCCACACTTAAAGCGTCGAATCCGCCGGGCGCTTCGCTTTTGAGAGTTTCGTAGTTTTTGGCGCGCACAATTAATCTTGCGAGTTGAGGGCCCGTATTCTTTTTGAGACCGTTTTGCTCGATTGTCTCGCTTGAAGTCAAATCACTCGGCGAGTTGAAAATCACCACGAAACTCGGATTGCTGCTTTCCTTAAGGATAAGGCAGTAAATCTTATCATCCAAAACAACGGCCAGATTCGCAGTAGCGTTCGGTTTCAAAGCCCGGAGACTGAAAAAGTTTGTTCCTTTTGCGAACAGGAGTTGAAAGGAGTCGCTGCTGGTTGGGCTTTGAGAAATTCCATAGCCATCGATAGCTTGGATTTTGTGAGGGAATTCTATCGATGTTACCCCTTCGGTTCCAACCTGGACCAGGGCTGGGACATCCTGATTCAGGGTGGATCGAATAACCTTGTCCAGAGAACTAGTATCTTCGGCAAAGTACGAGGGTACGGCGTCCAAGATCAGTAGCGTGATCCCCAGCCACAGGCGATGCTCTTGTGAACGTCTATGCTGCATTCGAATTCTCTTAGGGATAGCTTAAAGTATCTTTTTGTAAAACGTTTTTTTTACAAGTTATTTTTTCTATTGTAAAGCTGTCTGCTTTGTTTTTCGTGAAAGCGCAATTTGTGGCTAAACCAGCCGATCTTATTCAACTTTTTGGAGTTCGACTTGAGAGCTTGTGAGACCGCGCTTTGTCGGGGTACTCTCTGCATTTGTGGAATCCGATATCTGAAAAATGCACCAGTGACGTCGGATCTGCACCGGCGAGCAAGGCTCCTGCCGCGAAAACTAGTAAGTCTTTGGAAAGAGCAACGAAATAATTAGTATCAACTTCCGGCAAATCCGCTTTGAAAGATCCGTGATGTTCGAGAGGAGCCTAGCGCGGCAGAGGGGTTGCCCTCCAGCCTATCCAGCTCGCATATCGAAGAGGTACCCGAACACATAGTGCAATAGAACCGGGATAAACATTGAGCTTGTCAGTTGCGAACTTACGCTTACTAATCCGTTGCGCATCCGCTAGAAGCGAAGAATTAGTTCTGGTTCCTGCTATTTCCGCCCTAACGTGTTAACAGGACAAAAGACAGTCGGGCCCGATTGGGGCTTACTTAGGCTCTAAGTCTCCGTAAACCTATTTCGAACGGCATTGTTTACTGCCTCTCGAACGATCGGATGGCGCATGGCAAATAGATATTGATAGGCCAAGTTGTCATATACCTCGCTGTATCGTTCCGCGAATTCGACTTTAAGTTTTGCAACCGTTACCGGACGCTTGAGTTTCTGTGCGATTTCGTCAACAATACTTAAGCAATACTCGATGACCATCGCCACAGCCTGTTTCGAAAGATCATCCATCTCTTCAGTGCAAAATGTGAAAAAGTTTTCCCATGTAACCTTTTCGTTTTGAACGACCCATGGTTGGTATCCTTGAAAAAATCGATAATGCTGCGCCTTTTGATCCAGGAAAGCGTCCAGCAGCAGGGGTTCTTTTGCAGTGCCGAAATTCCACGATCTCGGCTTGATCTGAGTTGTCGTAACCATTCTTAGCTCTGTAAAATGGCTCATTGGTAACTGTTTCTCAAATGTGTAAAGAACCTTTGACGGAGCGATCCGAATCAACGTTGATAACTCGGTATGGCGACAGCTAAGAGTATCCAGCGTCGCCTGCCGGACCATGTCGTTGACAAAGACCTGGAACAAACCGTACCTGCTTCGGTTCTCAAAAGCTACCTCATGCTGCAAGAACGCGAACGGTTGATACTACGAGATGCGCTCCAGGAGTATCGTCCGGGGCAAAAAGAACCGATTCACGTCGGTGGCAAGGAGGTTCTCAAACCTGTTTTGCGACTCAGCTCTCAGTGCCGGTTGACTGTTGAAGAATTCAGAACATCAGCTGTAATGATTACCTATACTACATGGCTTGATACAGTCCAGGTGCTAGGGACCGAGAAACCTGCTGTCTATGTAAAGTTCAGTTCTCACATTGAGCCGATTCTCCTGGCATTAAAGAAATATTTATTCAAAGAATTTCAGAACGGCCACCCATACTTCCGTTTACGCAGCCAGTACTCTGTACGCCTTTATAATTGGGCTCGCCCTTATGCAAAATTGGGTAGTAAGCGGGTATCAGTCAACAGACTTAGGAGAGTGTTAGGTTTAGACGAGGTAACGGATAAGGAGGGAAATATTATACAACTGGCTCAGCTGCGTCCGTGGGCTAACCTTCGACAGCGAGCTCTTGATGTGGCGCTTAAGGAAATCAATAATAGGACTGATCTGCGGATTCAAATAGAATCCATGTCTCAGGTCGAACATAGACGTATCACAAGCGTTAACTTCAAAATAGCTCCTCAGGGAATACCAAGGTTGGCAGAGAAGAATCAGAAATAGCTTACCCAGTTCGCAAACCAAGTTACCCGCAGTTCACATGCCCCGTCTCTGACACTTTTTTTCAAACTTTTAAACTCTTCAGGAAATGCAACCCTTCGGTCGCAAGCTGTTCGGGTGAGTCGGCAAGCTTACGCCATATACAGCAGAGCTTCGCTATGCGTTCCATACTAGGATCGAAGGATTCGATGGTAACAACGCCCTGGTAATTTACTTCATTCAGCGCTTCGAAAAAAGCCTGCCACGGGACCTGACCTCGTCCTGGGATTCCTCGCTGGTTTTCGCACGCGTGCACGTACCCGAGCAGCGGCCCAGCTTGACGTACCGAACCCACGAAGTCATCCTCCTCGCGAATCATATGAAAACTGTCCAGATGAATCTTTACGTTAGGATAACCCACCTCTTTGATGAACCGGACAGCATCAGCCGCGATGTTGATGAAATGCGATTCGAACCGGTTAATGACTTCAATCGCAAGCGTTAGACCAGGCGCTCGCCGCCGCGCGTAATCAGCAATCTTCTGAAAATTCTCTACTCCCCATTTCCATTCCTCTTCGGAACGCATGCGACCAGTCAGATAGCCCCAGGAACAGTAATTCACGCCACCAAAAATCCTCGCCCCAGCTTCATTGCTCAGGTCAACTAATCGCTGCGCCAGCTCAACTCCAGCTTTTCGAATTACCGGATCTGGAGAAATGGTGTTGGCATTTTCGGGCATCCCAATTTCTGTGATGATTTCTAAATCGAGCTCAGCCGCACGCTGCCGTACGCGCTTCGCGGGAAAGTTCTCATAATCGAAAGGAACGATATCCATTGCATCGAAACCCATCTCCTTTGCTTTATCGAGTAAGGGAAGTTCACGTTCTGTGAAGGTTTCGCTAAATAATAGAGAGTGAATACCAAATTTCATTGAATACAGGTGGATTAAGATCAAAGACTAAGCAGCTTTTTCTTATGCGGCCGCAAACTGATCAAGCCTTCAGTAAACTGGAACTATGAATTTTGGCGATTAGCCCCTGGTCCTTCATCCCGTACTCAATTTATTTTTGAACCTTGTCATGAGGTGCATTTTTTTAGCGGTCTTGCTCGCATCGATATCACGAAATTGCTAATGGTTTCCTGAATGCTTCAACGACTTTTCAGTTTACGAGAAAACAGAACGACGCCGTTACGCGAAATTGTTGCCGGTTTAACCACGTTCGCGGCGATGGCCTATATTTTGGCTGTTAATCCTTTGATTCTTTCCACGACTGGCATGGATAAAGGTGCGCTGATAACCGCAACCGGGCTAGCATCGGCTGTGATGACGTCCATTATGGCGATAGCTACAAATTATCCTATCGCACTAGCTCCAGGAATGGGATTAAACGCGTTTTTCGCTTTTACTATTTGTGCAGCGAAAGGAATACCTTGGCCAGCTGCGCTGGGTTTGGTGTTCTATGGAGGGCTTATTTTTCTTCTTCTCTCCGTTACAGGATTGCGCAAGGTGATTATAGAAGCCATTCCCCTGGATCTCAAGATGGCTATCACTTCCGGCATCGGCTTTTTCATAGCGTTTATAGGTCTGAAAAATGGTGGTGTAATCGTTTCCAGTCCTGCAACGTTTGTGACGTTAGGCGACTTGTCAAAGCCGGCCCCATTACTTGTTTTGTTTGGAATCATCGGAGCAGCAATCCTGGTAACTAGGGGATTCCCCGCCGCCATCATCGTGACTATCATCGTTTTGACGATAGTCGGCCTTTTTGTACCTACCGGCACAGGTG
>JAFAXJ010000177.1 GCA_019241095.1 Verrucomicrobiota bacterium
CCTGGAAATTCTTAGCATCGCTTGTAAAGGGCGTAGCATTGCAACAGGCTCTCAATGACCTTAATGATCTTCCATCCTTCTCTGGTTTTGAACCGCAAGGGGAGATCACGCCGAACATCAAGCAGATGTATGATCGATTCATCGCGGATCTGCCTCATGCCGAGAATCAGCGCATCGCCCATCCAGAGATTGCCGACGCGCTCGACAATGCTCTTGCCGGCGTCGCATCAGGCACGACCTCACCAGAGGACGCCCTGAAGCGAATCCAAGAAGTAACCGATAAAACATTGAAGTGACTCACGGGATTTAAACCGATCCCATCGGAAAAGATGATTTCGTACAGTAGCTCGGGCAGCGCGGCAAGGTATTGTTCCTCCTGTTTTAAAGAAGTTTCAATTCCCTAGATGAAGACGCGTGCTGTGGGCCTGGCCGGCGATGTTAGGACATTGAAGCGGCGCGCCCAGAGTCGGACATTTTACTACGTCTATGTACTACCGGCTGTCCTCATGTTCGTGGTATTCGTTGCGTACCCGATTCTGTGGGTGATCTCTGAAAGCCTACATGGCACGGGCAGTGCACACGCTACTGCTTTTGTCGGGCTAGACCGTTACCGGCATTTATTTCAAGACCCGGTTTTCTGGCGAGTGTTGGTGAACATGTTTCTCTGGGGCTTAATCACCATTCCCATTCAGATGGTGTTCGGAGGAACAATCGCCTACTTGATTGAAAGATATACGGCGCGATCAAAGACCTTTTTCCGCGTAACGTTCTTCTTACCTGTCGTCACCAGCGTTTCGGTTGTGAGTATTGTCTGGTCTCAGATGTACGCTCCATATTATGGCATCATCCAGCACTATGCTAAGGTCGTTGGAATACAGTTGACTACCTCTCCGCTGGGAGATCCAAATCTTGTAATTTACGCGTTGATCATCGTGAACATTTGGCAATGGACCGGCTTTTCGATGATCATGTACGTCGCCGGGTTGAATAGCATTTCAAGCGAACTCTGGGATGCAGCAAGAATCGACGGGGCGCATGGCTTGCGACTTGCAACCCGCATTATCGTCCCATTGCTTTCGCCTGTAACGCGGTCACTGCTGCTCCTCGGTGTGATCGGCACCTTACAAACGTTCCCAATCGTTCAATTAATGACTGATGGAGGGCCCGACCACGCCAGCGAGATTTTCGGTACGTACATCTTTAAGCAAGGCTTTGTGATTGGTGATATGCAGTATGCTTCGGCACTATCCACTGTGGTGTTAATCATCGCTTTGGTATTATCGGTGATCCAAATCGTGGCTTTCGGAGCTCGGCTAAGCCCAGACCGAAAGAGCTTCGTATAAGCCGTAGTTAGCTACGTATATTGATCATACTAATTCTCGATGCGCATCTGGGCTAAGCTGATTTTGAGCGTGGCACTCCTGTTCTGGATGATTCCTGAAATTTACATGATAAGTGTTGCGCTCAGGCCGCCGGACTCCGCATTCGAACCACAGTTATTCACACTGCCGATTACGCTTGAAAACTTTATTACTGTAATTCGGGATAATCCTTTATTGAAGTTTTTTGGTAATAGTTTGCTGATCACGATCGCAACCGTCATTATTGTTTTAGCGTTCGCTTCTACTTTCGCCTTTGCCGCATCAGTTTTGAGGCTCAGAGGTACGATGTTTTTGTTTACGAGTTTATTAACAACCTTGATGATCCCGGTTGCTTCAATCGTTCTTCCGATCGCTATCATGCTTAGAAGTTTTGGATGGATTAACACCTACCAGGGTCTGATTATGCCTTATGCCGCGCTTGGAATTCCGTACGCGATTGTGATTATAAAGACCTTCATGGATGATTCGCCGCGTGACTTGTTTGAGGCGGCCCTGATTGATGGCTGCACTGCTTGGCAAACGTTCCGCCACATTGCTATCCCCCTAATTAAGCCGGCCGTCATTTTCGTTGCTGTCTGGCAATTTATCGTGACGTGGAACGAATTCTTTTTAGCGTTGGTTGTAATGACCGATAGCAGCCACAAAACTGTTACTCTGGTTCCAATGCAGTATTCAGGGATGTATATGGCAAATCCAGCGGCATTGTTCGCAATCCTGGTCATCATTGCCGTTCCGCTGTTAGTTCTTTATACTTTCGTTCAGAAATACTTTATCGCGGGGCTACTTTCCGGTGCTGTGAAGGGATAGGCCGAATTCGGAATACGGCGACCGGAAGGACATTAAGTTCGGTCGTGCCGCCGGTATGAACCATTTACAACTGTCAACATGGAATTCCTAAAGAAAAGGCGTGAAACGTCACAGGAAGATACTCGCAAGATAAGCGAGACAGTATCGCAGATCCTTTTAGACGTTGAAAAGAACGGGATTGAGGCGATCCGCCGTTATTCCTTCAAGTTCGATAATTGGAATCCCAAAAGCTTCCGAATATCTGCAGAGGAAATTGCGCAAGCTCGGGGAAAAGTTCCTGACCATCTGGCGGAACACATCTCTTTTGCGCAGACGCAGGTTCGAAGTTTCGCAGAGCTCCAGCGCGCGAATCTAAAAGATTTTGAAAAAGAAACACTGCCTGGCGTCATACTTGGGCAGAAACACATTCCAGTAAATGCTGTGGGTGCCTATGTACCGGGCGGAATTTACCCGCTGATTGCGTCGGCAATCATGACTATTGTTGTCGCCAAAGCAGCAGGCGTCAAACGTGTAGCCGCATGCGCCCCACCAGAACGAGGGTTGGGTCGTATGAACCCAATTCAGCTATTTACGATCTCGACGAGCGGCGCTGACGAAATTTTCACTCTCGGAGGAGTACAAGCATTGTGCGCACTCGCCTTCGGTATGGAGGACGTCCCGCCGCTTCTTGAAGTCGATACGCTTGTTGGTGCAGGAAACGCTTATGTTGCCGAAGCAAAAAGGCAGCTTTTTGGTCGGGTTGGAATCGATTTGTTAGCCGGACCGACCGAAATTCTTGTCCTGGCTGACGAAACGGCGAAGCCCGGTACGGTCGCTGCTGACCTTTTAGGGCAAGCTGAGCACGGGCCGACTTCACCTGCTATCTTGGTGACAGATTCGCGGAACCTTGCAAGAGGCGTAATAGAACAAATCAACATCCTTCTTAATGACTGGCCAACTGCAGCGATCGCGGGCAAAGCATGGCAAGATTTTGGAGAGGTTATCCTTTGTAAAGATGCTCGTGAGATGGCGCAAACCGCTGACTCTTATGCTTCTGAGCATGTCGAGGTGCAAACCACTGATCCGAGTTGGTTTCTCGAACACTTGACCAATTATGGGTCGCTTTTCTTAGGTGACAATGCCACCGTCGTCTATGGGGACAAGGGCATCGGTACGAACCACGTATTACCTACTGGCCGGGCAGCAAAATACACGGGAGGCCTTTGGGTAGGAAAATTCCTTAAATGCGTAACCTGGCAGCAAGTTACCGCAGAAGGCAATGCT
>JAFAXJ010000213.1 GCA_019241095.1 Verrucomicrobiota bacterium
AGAAGCGGTCCGGCGCTGTTTGATACAAACAAAAATTACCGACACGGCGGACGTGCATTATGTCCAGGTAAAAGGTCCGCTGCTCACTCCAGCTAGCATCGCCGATGCAGACCGACGTGGAAAAAAGCTGGTTACTCGAGATCCGAACGGATCTAAACCTTTTGCGCGCGGAGCGACTGCGCTCGGTGTCGCGTGCGCTCTTTCAGAAGTTAACCAGAGTGATATTTCAGATGACGCAATTGCGCGGCGATTTGAGCTTTTTTCATCCGTTGCTTCGACTTCTGCCGGGGGAGAATTAAAAAACTGTGAGATCTTACTTTTTGGTAATTCGCGGCAAGCTTCGGGGGCTTATCGGATTGGGCATGGCGTCCTGCGCGATCCGGTCGATGCAGAAGGTGTTCGGCAAACCTTGCTTAACGCAGGTTTAAATCTCGAGGCCGAGCCTTCGCCCGAAAGTCTCTCTCAAATCGCTGCGGTTTTCGCAAAAGCCGATGTGGCAAGCAATGGCAAGGTGCGCGGACGTCGTACTACAATGCTCTCGGACGCGGATATTAATTATGAGCGACACGCCAGGGCCGCGGTCGGTGCCGTGATTGCGTCAATCACGGGTGACCCAGCAATCTTTGTTTCTGGAGGGACGGAACACCAATGCGCTCCCGGCGAAGCGCCGATTGCCGCAATGGTTCGTGTTTAAGGTGAGCCATGGAACTTTGGAAGACAACTGCTGCCGAGATATCGAATGCTTATGAGAAAAAAAGCATTTCTCCAGTTGAGCTGATCGAATCCATCTCGCAAAGAATTCAGTCTATCAATCCGCTTTTGAATGCATTCGTCACGCTCGATTTGGAGCACGCTCGAGAGTTAGCAGGAGAAAGCGAGCGTCGGTGGTTTGAAAAAAAACCTTTGAGTGTACTGGATGGTATACCGATCGGCGTCAAGGACAGCATTCTTGTAAAAGGGATGACGGCGACTTGGGGGAGTAGAATCCTGGCTGACTTTGTGCCTGTAGAGGATGAGCTCACTATCTCCCGGCTGCGTGCTATGGGAGTGATCATCTTAGGCAAAACAAATTGTCCCGAGTTTACTCTTCAAGGCTACACCGATAACGCGTTGTGGGGCCCCACTTTCAATCCTTGGAATACGGATCTGACGCCCGGAGGTTCAAGCGGAGGTGCGGTAGCGGCAGTGAGTGCAGGCTTAGGCCCAATTGCTTTAGGAACGGACGGAGGCGGTTCAATCAGGCGCCCTGCATCCTACACCAATCTTTATGGTCTGAAACCCTCTAAAGGACGCGTTCCCCGTGCGAACGGCTTTCCAGCTATCCTCTTCGATTTCGAAACTTTGGGACCGATTGCCAAGTCGATGGATGATCTGATCCTGGCCATGAAGCATATAGCGCAGCCTGATCCGCGCGATGCGGCATCATCGACGTTTGCCGGGGAATCTTTTCATGTACCGGCGGTACGGTCTTTAAGGATTCTTTATGTACCTAGTTTCGGTTCATCGCCCGTGGATCCCGAGGTGGCTGGAATAGTCAGTCGCGCTGCAATCCGGCTCGAGGATCTTGGCCATATTGTCGAAGAAGGGGAGGCGCCGTTTGATTTTGAACGGTTGGGAGCATTATGGTCCCTAATCGGTCAGGTTGGACTAGCATGGCTGCTGGAATCATGGCCTGGTTGGCAGGCCAAAGTAACAAGTGCCATTCAAGAGATGGCGCTCAATGGAGCGACGAAAAAGGGCGTGGAATTTTACTCTGCTCTGGAAGCAGTCAGGCAATTCCGGCGCGAGCTATCTTTGTTCTTCCTCAGATTCGATCTCATCCTTACCCCATCCGCTGCGGCATTGCCGTGGCCCGCTCGTGAGCCTTACCCCCCGGTGATCGCGGGCCGCAGTGCAGGACCGCGCGGTCATGCTGTTTTTACTGCATTTGCAAACCTGGCAGGGTCGCCCGGTATTAACGTTCCAGCAGGCTTTTCCTCCGATGGTCTTCCGATCGGTTTCCAAATGGTGGCAGCACCCGGCCAGGACGGTATGTTGTGCGCAGTAGCTGCACAATATGAAAAAGCCCATGGATTGACTGACCGGTTTCCACAACTCGCGGCGCCCTGAAACACCAGAATGGTGTACAGCAGGGGTCTTCAGAAGCGTCGTTACCGGAACATAGGCGAGGACTTGCTCGCAGGCAGCGTTCTGGAAAAGCTAGTTAGCGAGGCGGTGCCTTGCTCTTCAGGAGGCTCTCACTCCTGCCGTGAAAAACTTAAAACGACTTTTGTGTACCTCCCCGGTAAACCCTCCAGAGAAATAATTTTGACGCTGGAATAACCTGCAGCGGCCGCTTGAGTTCCCGTTCCCGTCATTACCGCTGCATTGTCCTGTGAAACCCCGGCACCGATAGCGCGGTTGAATTCTTTTAGATTATCGCCAGAGATCCATGTATCCCGGATGCTCCTGAACCGTCCTGCGAAATGAGTCACAATCCTTCTGAACTGGTCCTCGCCCCTAAACACCCTGGAACGTTCTCCTGTTGGAAGTTGCGTCTGAATGCAAAGGACCAGTTCACCTGAATCGACGAAAGCAAGCGCCTGAAACCGTGGATCGGTCGGATCCGAGGCGGTATAGCGAAAGTGATCAGTCATTAAACCGGCAAGAGCTTAGAATCCGAAGATGCCTTCGGGATCATCAGGTCCATAAAAAGGGTCGAAGTTGCCGTTATGAAAATCCATTGAGTCATCGATCACCTCTTGCTGATCGTAATCACGTGGCGAGACTAGAACGCGATCCTGACGATGACCGGCGAAGCCGACATTATGAACGTCGCTTGTTTGTGCACATCCAAACAAGAATAGAAAAATGAGAATCACAGACGCGCTGCGCAGCATAACGATCGAATGAGCATACGTTGTTGGGCGAACCCAGGAAAGCTGAATCGCGCTTACTGTATACAGCTTTTTTCGTTCAGTGTGCCTTTCGCCATCACCCTCTTCTCCTGTCTCCTTCTTGCTGATCGATCAGATCGGGTCCGAATTTTTAAA
>JAFAXJ010000253.1 GCA_019241095.1 Verrucomicrobiota bacterium
AACCTCTTTTCAGTACGTGCACTTTGATACGAGCAAGGAACTGGAAAATTTTTTTCTTAACGGGGTAGCCGAGATCAAGAGCAAGATCGCTGATGGGCTTAGTGCTGCGATATACACGCAATTGACTGACGTTGAAGATGAGATCAACGGACTGACGACCTATGACCGAGCGGTGCTCAAGATTTCTCCGGAGAGCGTTAGTAAAGCTATAAGAAGTTTACAAATTCCTGGTTATACAAGGTGATATGTTTGAGGATGCATCAGAGAGCGCAGATGACCGAAGCATTGATGGCTGGTGGCAGCCAGATTTGAAGCAAGGTTTTGCAGTGCGCCGGGGCGATTGCAGGCGCGAGGGCATTTCTTCGATTTCGGGTATAGCTCGGTTTTCTTTCTTGGTTTAAGAACCAGCAGCGAATAGAGGTTCGAAACAGCTTTGGTGCACAATATTGGTCAGTCTCACCCTAGGCCGAGTTTACTTAGCCGTTCTTTGAAAGACTGGTTTCTAAAAGGCGCGGAGATCAAGGGGACGCCCGGCCCCGGAGCGAAGGTCAGAAAAGATCAGGAAGGGCAAAGCTGGTGGAAAGTGATGTGTCTCACGGGGGTCGATTATTTTTCGACCCTTGGTTACCAACCTGGAATTGCGTTTCTCGCGGCTGGTCTCCTCTCTCCCCTTGCCACACTGATTCTGGTCCTGGTGACGCTTTTCGGAGCTCTACCAATTTACCGGCGTGTCGCAGAGGAAAGTCCTTTCGGTGAGGGTTCAATAGCGATGCTCGAACACCTGCTTGACTGGTGGCAAGGCAAATTGTTTGTTTTAACACTGCTTGGATTCGCTGGCACTGATTTTATAATTACTATCACTTTGTCCGCTGCCGACGCTAGTGCGCACCTGATTGAAAATCCTTTCGCGCACCGATTTCTACAGGGTCAAGCCATCCCGGTTACATTGTTCTTAGTTCTGCTGCTGGCAGTAGTTTTTTTAATCGGTTTCAAAGAGGCTATAGGGATCGCGGTAGTCTTGGTTTCTGTTTATTTGATTCTGAATACGATCGTGATTCTGGTAGGGCTTGAGCATGTAATTGCGCACCCTGGTATTCTAGGCAATTGGCAGCGAACTCTGTTTACCTCCTACCCAAGCCCGATCGCGATGGTAGCTCTAAGCTTGCTACTCTTTCCACAGTTAGCTTTGGGACTATCAGGGTTTGAAACTGGTGTCTCGATGATGCCTCTAGTCAAAGGGGATACGCATGATGATCCTCAACAGCCGCACGGCAAGATTAAGAACACCCACTCTCTGTTAACTACGGCAGCAATGATTATGAGCGTTGCGCTATTAACTAGCTCGCTGGTAACGACGCTTCTCATCCCAGCCGACGCCTTCCGGTCAGCTGGTCCGCACGGAGAGCCTCCTGGTCCGGCAAACGGACGAGCTCTCGCCTTTCTTGCTCACCAGTTTCTCGGGAACGGATTTGGGACTGTTTACGATCTGTCGACAATTGCTATCCTTTGGTTCGCTGGAGCATCAGCTATGGCCGGATTGTTAAACATCGTACCGCGTTACCTACCACGGTATGGAATGGCGCCGGAGTGGGCGCGTGCTGCCAGGCCGCTCGTTTTAGTCTACACCGTAATAGCATTTGCGGTTACGATCATCTTTCGGGCAAGCGTTGATGCTCAAGGCGGCGCATATGCGACGGGCGTCCTGGTGCTGATGAGTTCTGCAGCTGTTGCGGTCACGCTTTCAGCATGGAAGAAGAAATCATCATATCTTTCTCGTTTCGGATTCGCTGTTATAGCCCTGGTTTTCGGTTATACAACCGTGGTGAATGTTGTTGAACGCCCTGACGGCGTTAAGATTGCAGCATTCTTCATCTGCACGATCGTCTTCACATCCCTGATTTCGCGGGTTTGGCGTACTACAGAACTGAGGGTTGAAAAAATCACGCTGGATCCAGCGGCGAAACGAATCGTGGATGAAATGAAAGCCGGAGGAAGCATTCATATTATTGCGAATGATCCGTACAAATCCGACAGCGAAGAGTATGCCAAAAGAGAACAAGAGCAGCGCGAAGATAATCGCATCCCGAGCGACCAGCCCGTAGTGTTTCTTGAAATTTACGTTCGTGATCCCAGCGACTTTTCAGCTGAACTTCAAATAAAAGGATTGCGATTAGACCGATTCCGTATTCTCCGCGGCGTTAGTACTGCGGTGCCCAATGGCATCGCAGCTTTCCTTCTCTATTTGCGCGATGAAACGAAAATTCTGCCGCACGCCTATTTCAATTGGACGGAAGGCAATCCCTTTTTATACCTGATCCACTACGTGCTAAGCGGTCAAGGCGAAGTGGCGCCTGTAACACGCGAAGTACTCCGAAAAGCGGAGCGGAATCCCGAACAACGCCCGGCTATTCATGCTGGAGTCTAAGCCAGCCAGTTACAGCCTTTCTGTTCGCATCCGAATAGGAAATAGCGCTGCCATAGGAGCATGCACAGAAACGCCGAGCCATTGCTTTCCAGCAGCAAGGTAAAGAACTACATAGATGCCCATGCCCTTGACCCTTTCAACCATTGAAGCGCGAATACTAGGGTGCCTGATTGAGAAAGAGCGAACTGGCCCAGAATATTATCCGCTGACAATCAACGCCCTGATGTCAGCTTGCAATCAACTTACCAACCGAGATCCAATTGTTGGCTACGACGAAAAAACGATCGAAGCAGGGTTGGATAGCTTGCGTGAGAAGAAACTAGTGATGATCGTTCATACCGCCGGCGCTCGCGTGCCAAAGTATCGCCATCGGTTCTTGGAGATATATAACCTGAGTTCCCAGGAGTTGGCGATTGTCTGCGTCTTAATGCTGCGAGGTCCGCAAACAAGCGGAGAGTTACGGGCGCGCATAGAACGGCTAAGCGGGACAAGTGCTTTGTCTGAAGTGGAGCGAACACTGCACGCTTTGATTGCAGGAGAAGATCCGCTTGTATGCGTTTTACCTGCACGGGCGGGTCAGAAAGAAAGACGCTACGCTCATCTATTTTGTCCGCCACTGTTACCAACTGCGACCGAGTCTCTTCCAGAGAAGAGCCGCATGGAGGAGCTGGAGGATGAAATGAACTCGCTAAAGAGTGAGCTGGAAAAGCTTAGAGCAGAGTTAAACGCCTTTAAGAAGGATTTTGAATAGGTACTGTCGCTCTACCACCATCCTGTTCCACCATAAACGGACCGGAAGCCGCCGAACTGACCGATGGTGCCGCGGTTAGGTGTATCTATTACCAAAATCCCGTCGGGTGCGGCCAGGCGCTGCGATCGCCAATCAAATATAAGAAGGAATTTCACCGGCACTGCTGCGCGATTATAAGGATCGGTGCTATAAAACGTGTTCGCCCTGATTTGACCGGTTCCCAGCAATCGAAGGATGGCAAAGATTTCTCCTGCACTCAGCTGACTCGCCTCGATCGCAACAAATGCCGTTTGCTGCAGCGTTTTCTGGTTTCGCAATTTGCCTCGCTGCAGGAAATTCTGCAGCCGCTTCTTTGCTAACAAAACTTCTTGTGGATACGGCTGCGCCACCATCAGCCCATAGTCCTTTGGCCCAAAAGGCAAACCGATATCAGGATTCCCAAAATAGTATGAGCACGAGATTAAACTGAGAGTTAATAACAGACCTAGAACTGCTCGGATCTTCATTGCATGAAAAAAGAACAGACAAAACCGCACTGCTTTAATTTTTCCAAGCCAAGCAGATAGGCGCGAAACTTGTTTGCGGAAAGCCTTCAGGGGGAAATCATCCTGCACATGGATTCGGAAAATGCGACAAGGCTGTATCACCTTTACTTACGTCATTATGCTGCCGCGGTCGCAATATCCTACGCATTCGGCGCGCTTTTTCTCATATACTGGGGGTCATTGGGGCTACGCTTCGCTCCACTAAGCTCGATTTGAAACACGGTTCCCCACCTCAGAATAAAAGGTGCGATCTGTTGCTCAAAATTCAAACGACACAAGCTGTATGGAGCGGCAGAACGCGCTTCATATCTGCTAGGGTGGAGCGAAAGGTAGCCCTAGCTTAGCATGAAAGGACTAGCAAAGCGCCAGCGGGGGCGCGTGACAAACGCGAGCCCGGCGATACTTTGCTCTCAATTTCGAAGCTAAATCCGACCCATCAGGAGAAGCACCAGGACAATAATAACAATTAAGCCGAGACCGCCAGTGGGGTAGTATCCCCAGCCGGAACTATACGGCCAAGTAGGTAATGCCCCAACGAGCAGAAGAATTAATATGATTAAAATGATAGTACCCATTGTCTGATTTTTTTGATGATTTGCGTTGGAAGGAGGATTGGTCGTTACCACTTGATTACCGCAGACAATAGCTTTTGCCAAGGCTCTATTTCAATCCGGAAGTCTTAATAGATTCAATCAGTTGGCGTTGAAAGATGAAGAAAAGGATTAACGTTGGCAAAGCTACTACGGTCGAGGCAGCCATAATGAAATTCCATGAACCCGAATATTGATCGTGAAAGCTCGCGATCGCCACCTGAACTACCCATAAGTTCTGGTTTGTGGTGATGGTTAATGGCCAGAGAAATGAATTCCAATTAGCGAGAAAAAAGAATACTGACATCGCGGCTAGTATTGGACGGCTCAAAGGTAATATTATGTTCCAATAAATGCCCCAGTAGCTTGCGCCATCGATGATCGCTGCTTCCTGAAGTTCAGGCGGTATACCGATGTAAAACTGCCTTAGTAAGAAGATTCCAAATGCATTGAAAATTGGCGGTATTATCAAGCCTGCATAATTGTTTAGCATTCCAAACTGCCGGGCCAGAATGAATAATGGCACAATGATCACCGGAAGCGATATCAGGAACGTCGAAAAAATGGCCATGAATATCACGTCGCGTCCCGGAAATCTGAGACAGGAAAACGCGTAAGCCGCCATCGAATGCAAAAGAAGGGCAAGAACAGTGATGCTCCCGGCAATAAAGAACGTGTTCAACATGTATCGAACGAACGGGAGCTTAGTAAAAACATAAGCGAAGTTAACCAAGGTCGGATGTGCCGGAATGAGCGTCATGTCGTATACCTCATCAGGCACTTTCAACGCCGTTGAGATCATCCAAGCCAAAGGACAGATCGTCGCAAAAGCCAGGATGCCGGTAAATAGAGCCCATACGATTCCACCCAAGCGAGATTTTTCTCGAACGATAGGTGTTTCAAGTGGCATGAAATCGGCCTCCCTTAGTCAGTGCAAAGAGGATCACAGTCAGTAAAAGAAGGATGAGCACAAGGACTGACGCCATCGCTGAAGCATAGCCGTAATCGTTAAATTGAAATGCCTGCATATAGATGTAGAAGATACCAAGCTGCGTGCTGTTGGCAGGTCCTCCTTTTGTCATCACGTAAATTAGGTCGAACCCTTGTCCACCGGCGACCGCGCTGACGGTGGAAACAAGTAAAACAAAAAAACTGGTCGGTCGTAATAAAGGTAAGGTAATTCGCGTGAAAGTCTCCCATGCGTTAGCACCATCAATTTTGGCAGCATCGTAGTAATCGCGCGGGATTTCCTGGAGGCCAGCGAGAAAGATGACCATGTAGTATCCCATCAGAAACCAAATTGTAATGAGAAGCACAGCTCCCATCGCATAAGTTGGGTCACCTAACCATGACTGACTAGGAAGACCTATGGTTTCGAGTAGCTGATTTATAAATCCGACCCGATCAACCAACAAGACCTGCCAGACCAGCGCTACTACAACCAGGCTGACAACGTTTGGCACAAAAAACATCGTTCGGAACAGGCCTGATAGCCGAGACTTGCGCCTGATCAGAAGCGCAAGGCCCAATCCCACGACGTACAAGCCGGGAACAAGCATAATGACGTACTGTATCGTGACCCATAGGCTCTGAAAGAAGAGCGGGTCATTTAACATACGTCGATAGTTGGCCAACCCTACAAATTTGTAACTGCCAAATCCGTTTACCTCAAAAAAACCGAGGCTGAGCGAGAACAACATTGGTATCGCGACAAACACCAAAAGCCCGATGGTGTCTGGAGCGATAAAGAGGAAAGCGGCGAGAGCTTCGGCTTGTCCGCGACTCAGCTTTCGCCGCTTCGGAGCCGCCGTTCCTGATGCACCAATGGACTGTTCGGCTCTGGTAGTCATTTATTTCAAAGTGGCACCCGAATAGCTGGCAAGAAAACTGTCAATACGCCGCGAAGTCTCTTCCGCCTGTTTTTCTGGTGAGGCGCCGCGGAGTTGACAATTCTGAATTGCGTCGGAAACATCCTTGTAGACATCGGGCGGAACTCGCGGTTCATCGCGGCCAGTAGGAAAAATCTGATCCTTAAAGACTTGCATTGGTCCACTATTGTAACCACCCTCAGCGGTTGCCTTGTCCAGAACAGATTTCCGAGGAGCGATATCACTTTTAGCTCTGATGCACCAATCGACGCCGCGCTCGATCGACTCTGGCGACATTGAACCAACAGTCCAGACGCAAAATTTCGCCGCAGTTTCAGGATCCTTGCCCTTGGCATTTGCGACGAATGCCCATCCACCTAAAACCGATTTTGGTTGTCCATTTGGAGGAATAGGAAGCGGAAATACTCCGTATTGAAAGTCTTTGGCCGCATCGCGAAGACCACTGATTGCCCATATTCCTACGTTTTGGATCGCACAATATCCAGAGGCAAGATTAGCAACCACATCGGGACCTCCAAATCCTAAACCGCTACGGGGCGCAATTCCTAACTTAATGGAATCCTGAAAGAGTTTTAAGGCTTGTATAGTTCCTGGGCTGTTAAAAGCGCTTTTTCTGCTATCAGGGGTGACCATGTCACCGCCCCCCTGCCACATAAAAGGATACCAAGTGAAGTTTTGATAATAGCCCGGAGTGGTGTCGAATAAGAGGCCGAACCGCTTGCCTTTAGTTAGCTTTTTGGAAACGTCAAAGAGTTCTTGCCAAGTCTTTGGATAATTGGATTCAGAGATTCCAGCCTCTTTGAAAGCTTTGACGCTGTAGTACATAGCCATCGGTTCCACTTCCATCGGCAAGCCGTAAATTTTGTCGTTAACAATCCGTGTTTCCATGACGTTCGGGAAAAAGTCCTTTTTCGCAGCGTCATCCATGTAAGGAGTAAGATCGGTTAAAACCCCGCCGTTATAATATCGAAGAAAATCGCCTGGACTGATTATGAAGATATCTGGGCCCTGTCCGGAAGCGAAGGCGGTTTGCAGCTTTGAACCATTCATGTACTCCTGATTTGGAACAAACTGCAGTTGCACTTTGGTCTCGCTCTGAGCGTTCCAGCCATTTACGGCATCTTCAAACCATTTACTCTGGAGAGCATTACCACCTCCAGGGCCGTAAAATTGCCAAAAGGAAAGGGTCTTGGTGGTTGCAGCCCGGACGTTTATTGAGAAAGGGGAAAAGACCGAAGATACCGCAGTTGCTACAGCGATCTTACCCGTTCTTTTAATTAACTCTCGTCGGCTTATGCCCTGCTGGGCACTGTCATCGGTACTCATATAATTGAAATCTAATTGTACGGGGGTTAATGAGGAGGCGCAGAGCTGCGCCCATTGTAAACGATTGCAGTCTCGGACGCCAGACTAGGGGAGTCAAGTCGTTTCCCATTTCAATTGGTTGTTAACAGCTCGCTGGGGAACCAGTTTCTGAGCTCATCCAAAGTGGTGTTAGATAAGATGCTGTGTCGCCAACCATCCGCGTATCTTAATGAAAGGTAGGCTAACGCGTTGGAAGAATGCAATCCGAGCCGAGTTGACATTAAAAAGAGTCTCTGGTGTTATTCCCACCTCCAAAACACCCCAGGTCCCATGAAAAATCTCCTTTCTTTCAGATTTCTCTTCCCTCGTTTCATTTCCTGTCTGCTCGGTCTGTCTTTGACTTTGATCGCAACAGCGAGCGCAGTCACTACGGTCAAATGGATCACTCTTTCTGACGGGGCCTGGCCCGATAGCGTAAAGAAAGTGATCGCCACTTTCGAAGCCAAAAATTCCGATATCAAAGTCCAGCTGGATACTTACCCTTTTCGCCAGTTGTTTGAGACAATCGAAGTCCGTATGAAGGCTCAGGACGCCGACGTAGACCTGATTAGCGTCGATGTGCCTCTGGTCGCTTCTTATACAGTCCGGGGATATCTGGCTCCTCTCGACGAATATTTTCCAACGGATGAGATAGCAAACACCTGGGTCAAACCATCCTGGCAAGCTGGGATGTATCGAAGTCATTTCATGGCTGCTCCCCAGAATAGTTCGTCCCAGTTCCTTTATATCAATCGCAAGCTTTTCCAAGAAGCTGGAGTAACTCCACCCAAGGCTCTCGAGCCAAACAAAACCGTAAATTATAACGAGGTGTCCGCGATTGCCAAAAACGATCGTTGGACGTGGGATCAAGTCGTCGATGCGGCGAAAAAGCTGACTAAGTCAGCTGATGGCAAAACCAGTATATGGGGATTCGAATTCGATCAAGTCAGCCGCCTCTACCAACTCCAGTGCTTAGGCGAATCGCTCGGACAACCGATGCTGAGCCCTGACGGGCTTAAAGCGGAAGGATATCTCAACTCCGACGCCTGGGTGAAGGCCGCACAGTGGTATTCAGACCTTTTCAATCGATGGAAAGTTAGTCCAAAAGATGTTACTCCCGCTGAGTCTCCGAATCTTTTTGCGTCCGGCAAAGTTGCATTGTTTGCGGGAGGCGAATGGAATGCTTACCGATTTAAGGAGGCCGGCGTTGATTTTGCGGTTGCTCCGTTCCCTTATTTTTCTGGTGGACGCCCGGTTACGGGAACAGGTAGTTGGCACGTCGGAATAGCCAAAGGTTCGAAGCATCAGGCGGAGGCCGCCAAATTTGTAAAATTTCTGACCGAAGATGAGCAGGGCTCAAAAATCTGGTTCGATTCACAAGGCCAACTGCCTGCTACTCAAGTTCTTCTCACTGCAATCGAAAACGCTGAGAAATATCGTTCATTTCCGGCCAACGCATACCTGCTCGGTGTTTATGAGGCGCGTAACACGGCCGTCTTTCGTCCAGTGACGCCCGGGTATTTACAACTTGAAGATATCTTTTTCTCGACGTTCGAGGACATCAGAAATGGAGCCGAACCGAAGCAGGCCTTAACCGAGGCTGCTCGTCGTGTCGACCGGTTCCTGGCTCAATTTCGTTAACCTGCAGAATAGGCGTTGCCGCTACTGCTGCTTCAAAACAACTCGGATGCGTTCCCGCAGCGAAACTTTAGCGGCCTACTTAATGCTGGCTCCGGCGTTAGCTGCGCTAGCTATATTCCGTATTTATCCCATTGCTGCCACGGTATGGGGCAGCCTTTGCACAGAATCGTTTGTTGTGGCTGGTAAACAAATCTTCGTGGGCGCCGCAAATTATGTAGACCTGATGAAAGATCCAATATTCTGGAAAACGATCTGGGTAACGATCAAGCTGAACTTGGTAATCAATCCGTTTCAGGTTTGTCTTGCTTTCGGGTTGGCTCTTATGGTTAATCAGAATTTCCGCGGTATAGGGTTTTACCGTTTACTGTTTTTCATTCCGATAGGAGTGTCATTGCCAATCGCCTGTGTTGTGTGGCGAATCATGCTCGACCCTAATTCAGGGTTAATTGATTCGCTTCTGGCTGCACTGAGAATTCCGAACCAACCGTTTCTGATCAGTCAGAATCAAGCGTTATGGTGCATTGTGGCCATTGCTAGCTGGAAAGGAGTGAGTTTCTGGATGATTTTTCTTTGGGCAGGTCTTCAGGATGTCCCGAGAGAACTACAAGAAGCTGCTAAAATTGACGGAGCCGGCGCCGTACAAAGATTACTTCGTATCACCCTTCCGTTACTGAAGCGCCCTCTTTTATTCGTTTTAGTCACCGATACAGCCGTGAACTTTCTGTTATTTGTACCCATGTTCTTGCTGACAGGAGGCGGTCCGTCCTACTCTACCAATGTTCTTATGTACGAAGCTTACAAGACAGGGTTTGTCTATGGCGAAATGGGCAGGGCGCTGGCCATTGTGATGGTAATGCTAACTCTGGTCGTCGCTACCGTCATTATACAATTCCAACTTTTCCGGCAAGAACAGAGCTGATGCACGATGAGGAACTTTGTTTTGGGGGTATGTATTCACCTGTTATATCTTTCGATTGGGTTTCTCTTCTTATTGCCGCTTTGGTGGGCACTTGCTTCGTCCTTGCGGCCCATCGACGACATTTTCCGCTATGTGTCGCCTTTTAGTTGGAAAGCATTCATTCCAGATCGGCTTACCTTACAGGCTTATTACGAGATATTCTTTTCCAAAGGTTTCGGCCTTGCAGTTTTTAATAGCCTTCTTGTCTCATTCTCGACTGTCGTTCTGGGATTGCTGATTAACTCACTTTCTGGCTTCGCCTTTGGAGTCCTTCGATTTCCAGGGCGAAATCTGTTATTCGTTATCACCGTGCTTACCTTCCTCGTGCCCTTCGAGGCGATCTCTATTCCACTGTATACTGTCGTAAGAGCACTTGGCTGGTTGGATACTTATTGGGCTTTGATAATTCCCGGCGTAGCAAACGGCATAGTTATTTTCCTGTTCCGGCAGTTCTTTTCTCAGGTGCCGCGGGAACTGGTAGATGTTGCTCGGATCGATGGTGCCGGCTGGTTATCGATCTATTTCAGAATTTACCTGCCGCTGTCGAAACCTGTGCTGGTTAGTGCGGCGCTTCTGATTTTCCTTTTTCAGTGGGAATCTTTTCTGTGGCCCCTAATCGCTGTACGGTCGGAAAACCTGAAAGTGATTCAGGTGGCGCTTGCGGGATTTGAGCAACGCTACCAGACGCTTTGGAATGAGCTTTTTGCAGCGTCTGTATTTGCTGCGCTGATACCGCTATTGGTGCTGTTGCCGCTACAACGATACTATGTTCAGGGAGTGACGGCGTCTGGTTTCAAGGGATAAGCTTGGGATCACTCAGCTCTGTAAATGCATATCAACTAGAACGAATGTTTTCATGCGACCTGTAATATTAGATACCGACATAGGAACGGATGTTGATGATATCCTGGCGCTAGTCCTTTTAGCAAAGTCGCCTGATTTGCGGATCCTGGGAGTAACGACTGTTTACGGCGACACTGTTTTACGAGCAAAGATGGCCAAGGCCACGTGCGCCATGCTGGATCAATCCGAAATCCAAGTGATTCCGGGAGCCTCTCGACCCCGCTCGGGACGTCAGGTGTACTGGGCAGGGTTTGAAGGCGAAGGAATTCCGAATCTTGATGGATTCAGTGTTGATGAGAGTCAGAGCGCGGAATCTTACCTGACACAAAGTGCCAAACGACTCAATGGTGAGCTTGAGATTTTAGCAATCGGCCCACTCACTAACATCGCGAACGCCATCCTCTCATCTGTGGATTTCGGCCGCCAAGTCAAACATCTTTACATCATGGGGGGAAGTTTTTGGAAAGAAAGGTACGAGCATAATATCAGGTGTGATGTAGATTCAGCGCGCATCGTCTTAAGTTCCGGAATGAAGATCACAGCCGTTGGCCTGGATCTCACAACTCGAGTCTGGCTCGGAGAAAAAGATGTCAGAAGAATCGCCGCCATTCCCGGTCCGCTTGGAGCGGTATTAGAAGACCAAATCCGCACCTGGTGGGAATACCGTGGTATCAATGAAAATCATCCGCACGATCCTCTAGCAGCTCTCACTATGGTCCGACCCGACCTTTTTCTATTTGAAGAATGTGACGTCGTGGTTGGAATGTCGAAGCCGGAGCTTGGTTGGACAAAGGTCACCAATCGCGGACATGGAACAATCAGAATTGCTTCTGATTTCTTGGTGAGAACAGCTGAAAAGGAAATAGTGGACAGGATAGTTGGTCAGGGTTCAGCTGTCTCCGTCACTGCTGGCTGACGCCGTTTGTTTCTGGGGAGATAATGCCAGGATTGAGCTGCCTTGAAGCAATTCAATTGCAGGGGATCTCTTTCTGCCTTTGGCTTGATCGATTTTTTTTCTGACGACTTCTATTCCGAGAGGTCGGCCGACGATGGGTTGACCAATTCAAGTCGAGAGCTGGGCTAGATAAAGCTTAGTTGCCTGAGATCAATTACAATCTCAGGCCGCAACTGATCCCTGCGTTCCGTCGTCCAATCGAATCGCCAACGCCTCACTCATCACCTCCGAAGAACGGCAGGGTTGAAATCTGAGACTAAAGGGATTCTACTGGATCTTAGAAGGTTCAGCAAAAACAGGATCCTGGTCAGGATGAAGCAAACCCAATCTATAGGACCGCCGCAAATGAATCGTTGGATCAGGGGATTGACGATTATATTTTTTATCTTGCTCTATTGCGCTCTCGGCAGAGGGGTCGTTTGTGCAGCTGTTCCGACTGTTGTTTTAGGCGCCCGGATTATTGACGGAACTGGTAACGCTGCAATTGAGAATGCAGCTTTTGTGTTCGAAGGAGAACGCATTGTAAACGTGGGACCTAAGGACAGAACCCGTTATCCTTCAGACGCAACAATCATCCATGCCGAGGGACAGACCATTATCCCTGGCTTGATCTCAGCGCACAGCCATCTCGGTTTGGTGGATGGAGCTAGCGTTTCCGCTGCTAACTATAACCGAGCCAATGTCATGAGACAGCTCCAACAATATGAGTCCTATGGGGTTACTTCTGTGATGGCGTTAGGGCTGAATGATATTTTGTTTTACACATTGCGCGACGAGCAAAGGCAGGGTCATTTATCTGGGGCCGATATGTTTGGCGCC
>JAFAXJ010000577.1 GCA_019241095.1 Verrucomicrobiota bacterium
TATGCACTGTTGAGACTTGTCTCTTTTTCGTTGAGTCTGTCCCATTCTTTCAGACCTCTTCCCTGGTTTAATGAGTCCTTGGGATCTGTCCCTTTTGAGACCTGTGCCATTATTCAGAAGACTTCTGCGCTTGTATGAAGCACTCCAGGGTTTCCTACACAATCGAAAGCTTTCTTCGCTCCGACTGATACTTCCCTTTTCCCTTGCGCCCTCATTCAAATGCCAGTATATGTTCGCCCTTCCTTCTGGAAAAGCTGTTAGGCATGACAGCTGGCAAGTCACTCTATGGCGAAATCAAAACAAAAAAAAGACGATGTCCCTTCAGACAACGGGCATGTAGATCCCGCTGAAATCGAGCAGCAAGATCTCGAATCTGCTTTGAGCGATGAGGAAGGCGACGAGAATCTGTCGCCGTTTTTACGCAAACAGAAAGCCAAGCTGCTTCAATTACGCGATACACTTCTCGATTCAATGATGGGAGTCTCTCGGGACACCCTTCGCTCCCGAGCAGAAGGCAGCGAGGCGTCCGCCTTCGGTATGCATCAAGCCGATGCCGGAAGTGACGCTTATGATCGGGATTTCGCTCTCAGTTTGCTTTCGCAGGAACAGGACGCCTTGTACGAAATAGAGGAAGCACTGAAAAGGATCGATAGCGGCACGTACGGAAACTGCGAAATGTCCGGCAAACCAATTCCTCATGCCCGATTGGAGGCAATACCTTTCGCAAGATTTACTGTCGAGTGCCAGACGCAGATAGAAAAGCAGAGGAAAGCTCTTCGAGTCCGACAACCAGTCACATCCTTGTTTGGTCTTACGGAGGAAGAGGGCTCAGAGTCTGAGGAGGAAGATACAGTAACGGATTCGAAGGATTAAACCGATGCCACGAGATATCATTACCCTTGAGTGTACAGAAGCCAGGGCGCTCGGAAAGCCGGTTTCCCGCTACATCACGACGCGGAATAAAAAAAGCCCGAATACCCCGGGAAGATTGGAAAAGAAAAAATACAATCCCTTTCTGCGACGGCACACGTTGCATCGAGAAGTAAAGTAAAATGGAACCGAAAAACGCCAAACGTCGGTCAAATTTCCGGCGAGCTAACCGGACCATGCCAAGACGGCGGATCGATATAGCCAATGAGGCAATCGATTACAAGAATCCGGACCTTCTTAAAAAATTCGTTACTGAAAGCGGCAAGATATTGCCGCGACGCGTCACTGGAATGCCGGCGCACCTACACCGTAGAATCACACGAGAGATCAAGCGTGCTCGTTCGGTGCTCCTGATGAAGTGAATTTTGGATACGGATCCAGAACTTATCTTTTCGTCCACTACTCCGATCCGATTAGGCCCAGTGGGCTTAGATGCCGGCCCACTGTTTGAACTTGCGGAGATAACCTTTCTGACTAAATTTCGTCTCCCTCTGGCCCTGTTAAGGCATCAACCGTTGTTGCCCGGGACCGTGGCGGATCAAAGGCAACCGTGGATTGGTTTGTTGTTGGATAATTTTTTATGACAGAGATGCAGGAGCTAATCGCGAAATCGCTGCGCGATTTCAAAGAAGGCAGCATCGTTAAGGGACGTATCCTCGAGATACGGCCTCGTGAGGTTTTGGTGGACATTGGTTATAAGTCCGAAGGGGTTATACCCGCCTCCGAATTCGACGATATGGACGAGGTTGAAGTCGGTGATGAAGTCGAAGTGCTGCTCGAGAAGCTCGAAAACGAGGACGGGATGGTGGTCTTATCAAAAGAAAAGGCCGCCCACAAGCAGAACTGGGACAAAATCGTTAAAGTTTTCGAAGGTGATGGCCTGATAAAAGGCAAGGTGAAGGCAGTCGTCAAAGGCGGGCTGACCGTGAACATTGGCGTAGAAGCGTTTCTTCCAGGTTCGCAGATCGACATCGTCCCTCCAAAGGATCTTCAACAGTTCGTGGGTAATACCTACGATTTCAAGATCGTCAAGATCAATGACGAGCGGAAAAACGTCGTCCTAAGCCGACGCGAAATCATCGAGCAAGAACGGGCAGAAAAGCGTTCTCGGTTTCTGGATTCTGTCAAGATTGGAGACACGGTCAAAGGTGTGGTTAAGAACCTCACCGATTTCGGTGCGTTCATTGATCTGGATGGGATGGACGGTTTGCTTCATATCACTGATATGAGTTGGGGCCGGCTAACTCATCCCGGCGAGATGCTGAAGGTCGGTCAAGAGATTGATGTCGTCGTCCTGGATATCAATAAGGAAAAGGAACGTGTCTCACTCGGGCTCAAGCAAACCCAACGCAATCCTTGGGATAAAATTGAGGAGAGATTTCCTGTCGGTGAAAGGGTCCGCGGTAAGGTTACGAACCTCGTGCCGTACGGCGCTTTTGTTGAAATTGAGGAGGGCGTTGAAGGTCTAATTCATGTTTCCGAGCTGTCTTGGACCAAACGAATCACGCGACCGTCCGATGTTCTATCTCAAGGCCAGGAAATCGAAGCGGTAGTTCTTGGTGTAAATAAAGAAGAGCAGAAAATTTCTCTTGGAGTTCGGCAGTTGGATCCTAATCCATGGGACGCTATTGAGCATCGTTACGTTATCGGTTCTAAGGTCACTGGCAAAGTCAGAAATATGACAGCCTATGGAGCGTTCGTAGAAC
>JAFAXJ010000667.1 GCA_019241095.1 Verrucomicrobiota bacterium
ATCAGCCGAGCTTTCGGCGCAGGCGCGATCAGCAGCCTTAAATATGATCCGATTTCTCAAGTTCAAAATCGTGACGTTTGCCTTGTCAGAATTACCCAGCACCGGAAGGAACGAAGATTTAGATTGGGCAGCCATAACGGTCGTGACCTGAGCTTGACGCATAATATCCACGTTACCGTCCGATTCAGTGATAAATCTTTGCGCTTCATCCTGCCAGCAGATCAAAAGATTATCATCAGCCAACTGCCTTTTATCCTTAGACCTCGGATCAAAACGTCTGAGAGCATGTGTGTAAAACAGTAGCTTAAGGATGGTAGTTATGTAACGCCGTTCGGTCTGGTATTTCTGAGGGAGCGAGAGGCAGATGATCGCTCCATCATCCAGTGCCGAAAAATCGAAAGTATTTGTCTCACTTCCAAATACTTCGATGATTTCTGGATTCGTAAAGTAATTGAGATAATTGTAGATAGTCGAGATTACGCCTCCTAACTGTTCTGGCGGCTGTCGTAGATAACCATTCTGGAAATGTTCGTAGCATTCTTTAACATCAGGATTACCCTGATTCTTTATCGATTCCAAATACTGGAGCATTGCTTTTAAAGTTGATTGATATTGCAGCAATTCGAGTAAGTGGTGCATGGTAGGAACGAGTCCCAGCAGGCGGAAAAGCTGGATTCCACGGCCGATATGAGAGTGCGCCTGAATTTTAAAAAAGCCTTTATCTTCGTGCCCCGAGGAAAGCGCAGAGGCAGTATCAACGATAACAGTCGCATACGTTGAGCAAGGGATCGATGAATCCGACAGCAGATTAAATGTGGCTGGAGGCACCCAAGCCTCGCTGTCCTGATCAGGCCGAGTTTGCAGAAGCAATAAATCATGGCTTCGTCCGTACCTGCGCGCCATCTTTACTAATGTTTCGTGATAGATGCCTTTTTCGTCGCAGCAAAGCCCACCCCAGTCGGGTTCATTTTTGAAGACAGAGTGAAGCAAAAGATTGATTGCGAACGTCTTTCCTGCTCCGGTATCGCCGGTGATTAACCAGCCTCGACAAAAATCATTTCGTGTCCAGGACAGACCCGCAACGGAAACTGATCTGGATTTCCTAGCGCGGAAGTTAGATGCGGAATACCATGCAGCGGGCAGACTAACAAAAAAAGGTAAATAGCTCAGCCATCCCACGAGAGGAAATAAAAACCAAACAAAACCGACTAGAAAAAGCCATATAGTTGTTAGTTGCCAAGAGCTGATGTATGACAGTTTGGTTGTAAGCCGGTCGCGTTCGATCCATGCTATTGCCGTTTGCACTGCGGCTGTCAGGTCATCTTGATCGGATCGGTATTGATGATAGAAGACGGATTGGCGATTTCTCGTTATCCGAACGCAAAACCGAGTTGAGTGATCGGTTTGGTCATCGGACGTGGAGATACTTGTGAAAAGTCTTCGTGCGAGAATCTCATATACACCATAGCTCTTAATCTTGGTAAACGGAGCTGACTTGGAGTAGGGCGGGATTCGTATTAGATGTCCGGAGCTATCTTGAAAAGAAAGCGGATCCAACGAAGTCGTTCTTGGGAGGTGGTCTCTGTCAAGTACGGCGTGAGCGGGCGAGAATATAAAATTCACCCACTATCATAACACGATATTGGCATGTTGTAAAATCCCTCTTTAAGTCGCTCGTTTTGATGGTCCAGCAGCCCGTCTGCAGGACTAAAGTTGACCTCCAATATTTGTCCAGGGCGGTAAAGAATAGTTACTTTTCCCAACGGTTCATCGCGGCATTGGTGACTGCGTCTCGAACTGCTTCATGCCGCATCGCCCATTCAAATTGATAGATCGCATTATCGTACTGCTCATCAAACTCCCGTTTCATTGCGTCGGCAATCTTCGTTGTTGTAATCGGCCCCCGAATTCGCGAGACAACATCCTCAACAATTTCCAGGCAATATTGAATGAGCATCTTGGCCGCGCGCTGCGATATGTCGTCGAGTTCCTCGGTACAAACGAGAAAAAAGTTGTCCCATGTCACTTTGCTGACGCCTTTGAGCCATTGTTCTTTGCCCTCGAAAAAAATGCCTTGTCGTCGGTAAGTTTCGAGAAATTCGTCAAGCGATAATGGTTTACCATCGACCGAGAAGGTCCATCTTGAAGGTTCTACTACCGCCGGGCGAGTTTCTTTAATCATACCATTTTTAGTGCGTGTCTCTTTATATCCTGATACATTCCTCTAACATCTTAATTTGGTTAAAGTAAAGTGCGTAAGTACAACAAAGTTTTTCAAACGTTACCATTCCCGGATCCTGCACAACAACTCGGCTTCGGCGATGATCTGATCGAGGCTTTTTACAAGCTTACGCCTGCTGAGCGGCAGATTGTCCTTAGCATCGTCGATCGATTAAAACCTGGGCAGACTGCCTATGAGTGCGATGATTTCGACTTGCAACCAGCGGCTATGAAGTTGCTGACCTATCACCGATTGGTTCTGCACAATGGTGATAAGCAGAATTCCGTTCTGTATGCGCGGTGGCTAAGCTCAATCACCATGGTTGAGAGAAAAATGACGCTTAATCTGGATCCTGGGCTGTTTCCGCATTTAGAACGCTTGCGTGATCACCAGCAGCAAGATACAGAAAGAGCAAGCGTTAAGCTGGCTAGTCAGTATTCAATCCGGCTGTATGAATGGGCTTGGAAATGGCGGCACATCGGACTGAAGCGGATTTCAATTCCTCAGATTCGGAAGGTTCTCGGAGTCGATGAGGTGAAAGATGCTGCCGGGAATATTATCAGTGAGAAATGCCTGGTGCATTGGCCCAACTTAAAGCAACGCGCAATCGATCGCGCTCTGCACGAGATCAACGATAAAACAGATTTGAACATCAGACTTCTAGCCGTGGGCCAGGCCAAATACAGGCGCGTTCTCTCGCTGGCGTTTGAGATCAAAGAAAAAGTTCGAAAGACTAAGGTGAAGGGAAACGGAGCGCTGTTATCAGGGTAGAGTATCACGGCTTCAACTTAGCATTTTTGGTGCGAGTAGCGCCACGATTGCCGAGCCTAGAAAGATCGGAAGATGCATGATCAGCATCTTACTTCGGATGAAATCCTGGCAGTCGGAAACCTACGGCTGAACTTTAGATACAATTTCGCGCAACCACCCACACCTGAGATACATTGGCTACTAGTGGATTTAGTTGCGCACGCTCGTTTTCCGACCGCAAGATTGGATGCTTGCGACAAGTGGAACATCCAATTGCTAACCATCGAGAATTTCCCTCGGATAATAGATGAAACTCGGATTGCAGAGCCCGGTTATCTGAGCGCAACAACAGTAGCGAAAGCCGTCGTTTATTGCCTGCAGATAGTAGAATCAACGGCCGAATCTTTTGAAGCTTTCACCGGACGAAGTTCTCTGAACGGAGACGATCTTCTTGACCAGATTCGGACGCTTGCGAACCAGAGTGCAGAAGAAGATGCTGTGTCGCCATAGAAACATTTCTTTACAGCGGTTCGTCACCCGACGGTTCGATGGGCTGTGAGCAATGCGGTCATTAACCGCTGGGGCGCTAACGATCTGCCAGCGGTAACACCGTTGCCTCCACAACCATCGCCTGCGGAACGGCCTTCGCTCTGAAGGCCTGTCTGCTTTTGCAGCAGGTGGTAAAAACGGATCTAAAGATGCCTTTTTCTGTTTGGTTTCCATTTCAACCATGTTATTGGCTCCAAAGAGCCTCGTTCCGGGGAACGGGGGCTGGGTCGGAGTCGTGTGCGTCAAGTTCTGCAAAAAAGCGTGGCGAGGTTGGACGTGATCTTGGTACTTTCTGCGTTCGTGTGTGGGTCGTATTCTTTGGTTAATTGATAGCTACAAATGGCGCTCAGACTTACCCAGAATCGCTCCGGGACGGGGCGGCTGCTCTGAATGCCTGGGACAGGTACGTTACGTCGCAGCAGCGGACCGGTCCGCAAAAGACGCGACCTGATTGCGGAACGCAGAACCAATCCTAGCTACCTTAATAAGAGCTTGCTCAAAATAGCTCTGACTTTTCGGAGTTTGGCTCCATCAAAATGCGCATTTTCAGGTATCTGCCTTCTCGGAGCGCCGCCAATCGGAAGTTACTGAAATCGTCTAGAAATTGACCTTTGCTGGGAAAATCTTTGCTGAGAGACATTTCAACGTCGAACATTGAATATCGGAGAATAATCGATCTCTCTCCAACCACATCAATCGACATTAATAACGAGTAAGGGATGATTTTAGTCCTGGTAGGTGCTATGAGGTGGAATGCGCAAGAGAGAGCGCTTTGATTTCCCAAGTGGCAGGAGTAAGGCTGATCTTCCAGACAAGCAATCGACAACAACCTGGGCATCTCCGCATAATCATAACAAACTATAATAGTGTGTCAATCACTGATTGCTAGTCTGAACTTCTCCGTA
>JAFAXJ010000172.1 GCA_019241095.1 Verrucomicrobiota bacterium
TTTGAGCGACGACCGGCCGGATAATACGGCAAGCAATTGGCGCAGCTAATCCAACACCATCTTGGCCTGCATCGAATTCTTATTCGGCAACTCGGAATTCCAATAGAGTGGGCCCGACGGATTCACGAAAACCGCCTGGTGCAGATCGCCCGGGAAGGAGCTGGAACCGATACAGCTCATCTGCGCTCAAACTGAGGCAAACGTTCGGATGACGGAGACTCCCTAGCCGTCGCTTCGCGCGAGAAACGAAGCCGTGCCAAGCCGTCACCCAGATATTTTGCGCTGATTAGTTTAATGCCACAGGGCATTGCAGACTGACATCGAACGCCTTTGATGCCCGTTGCACGCGCCCCAACTCGATGGGTGTTCCGTCTTCGTGTCTCTCGACACTACGGATGCGGCTTCGGATTCTTCCGGACCAACAGTATTAGCAAAGGCGCTCCGGAGCATGCACACCGGACAAAACTCACCACCATTGGCCATTGCTAAGGGCTTCTTGCAGCGCGGGCGAATCGAATGTCAAGCCATTTCGGCGGTATGTCTCCGGATTCAGAGCGATCTTCCGAAATAGGGACCCCGGACATCAGGTAACCATCCGGCCTTCAGACGCGATTAACGCATCGCAGAGGGCGCGTATCTCGTCCTCGATTTCTGCAGGATCTGAAACCGTCCTGCCCACTTCCTCACGCAAAATAGCCGTATACTGTTTTCGTAAACGATAGATTAAGGTCTTCACCGCTGGGACTCCAACCTCGAGAGTTTTCGCTACTTCGTCATACGAAGGTACGCCTTTGCTATCACCAATCCCCAAGTACACCTTTAATGCCTCAAAAGTCGGTGCCTTATGCTGAGCTTTGTATTGCTCGCATAAGTTACTCATCACCTGATTAAGCAGCGACATCGCCCACCGAGCGTCAAAAATCTTCTCCGCGGTCAAGTGATCGACGGGCTCTAACCGGTAACGGTTTTCCGCACCCTCCCAATCCATGGAAACAAACGCGTAGCCGCCGCCCCGCTTAAAACTCTGGGCTCGTTTAGACTCATTGCACAAATAGTTTTGCAAAGAGGCTAACAGAAAGGACCTGAATTTACCTTTCAGCCGGTCCACCCGGCTCAGCGCTCGGTGTTCCAACAAATGCAAAAAGAATCCTTGCGTCAGATCCTGAGCATCATGCGGAGAGTAGCCCCGGTGCCGGACGAAACAATACAAAGGGTACCAATAGAGCTGACAAAGCTCGCTCAACGCGGCATGCCCCCCTTCAGCGCGGCTCTGTGCCGCGGTCATCACCAGGGTCCACCGCGTAGAATGAAATTGAGCTCCATCTGTTACCCTCGAATCAAATTCTTGCTTCATCTACCCGCATAGCAGTTTACCTGGAGAATCGAGTTTGGGAACAAAAATCCACTTGACATGGAGAGTTCAGTTCCAGGTACAGCCGACTTGCGTCCAGGCTTCAGAAATCCCTTGGAGGCAGAAGCTAAACCTTTGCAGAAGGAGGAAGCTCTTGCGTCTGGCTCCCAAGGGATCAGTAAAGCGCCCAGGGGTTCTCGGTGACCTATCAATTTAAACCTGAAACTCGGAAGCGTGATTCTGTTTGTAAGGGATGCAAAAGAAAACTCGCAAAATCAAACGCAAGCCACCTATTCCGCGATGAAAACTATCCCAATTTCCCCGGCACCTATCCTGCAAGTAGTCAATTTTTTTTCGCCAACTTTGCGGGCACCTTACGTAGTCTCGATTTTTCGTTTGTCCAAGCGGTGCTTTGAGATGAAAAAGAAGCTCAGTTCAGAGCCGCATATAGTTAAGCCGGACCATAAAGCCTTACTCTCTCCACAGGCCTTCTTAATAACGATCCACTCGCCAAGCGCTCAGATGCATTTTGTTGCTCTGCGACAGACAAATTTCCAGACGTTCTCCAAATCAATCTGACGTCAAGGAATTCGACAGTCGTTTCCATGCGAAGCTCTGTCAGACCTTCGCTAACATTCTTAGTAAGGTTGCATACTGTTTCT
>JAFAXJ010000286.1 GCA_019241095.1 Verrucomicrobiota bacterium
GAGGCGTCAGTTGTCGAAGGTCCAGGTCGATATCGATCCGCGGGTGCGAACTTCGCAACTAACTTTCGCCGCGCGGCAAATGGTCGAACTCGCAAAGGCGTTAGCATTGGAAGAGAGGACCGAGAAACGACTTATTATCCTCCTGGACGAACCCACATCAGTTTTGGAACAGCGCGAGATTGACGTGTTATTTTCGCGCGTTCGTGCTCTCAAAAGTCGAGCTAGTTTTGTCTTCGTTTCACATAGGTTGGATGAGGTATTGGCCTTAAGTGATCGGGTCTACGTCATGAAGGATGGTAAAGTAGTCACGGAGAAGAGGGCAGACACGACGAGCGTTCCTGAATTACACCAACTCATGGTAGGACGAGACCTCCACGCCGAATACTATCGTGAATCTAAACAGATAGCTCCACAGAAAACGGCGGTGATCGAGGCTCAGAATCTAAGTGTCGCAGGCGCCTATCATCATGTCGATTTTCGGGTTCACAAAGGGGAAGTACTTGGCATTGCCGGCGTAATCGGTTCCGGCCGGGAAGAACTGACACGAACACTGTTTGGTTTTCTTCCTCAAACCAGCGGTACACTCTCTATTAATGGCCGGAAGGTTCGATTATCTTCCCCCTCTCAAGCAGCTGATCTTGGCATGGGTTATTTGCCGCGCGAAAGAAGAGTAGAGGGATTAGTTCTTCCATTATCCATAACTCTGAACATCACGCTTGCTAAACTGTCGACGGTATTGGAACGCGGCTCGACGATTAACTTGCGACGAGAGCGGCAGTTGGCCGAAAGCTGGGTCGGCAAGTTGCACGTCAGGACTCGGAATATCGATACTCTTTGCCTGTACCTCAGCGGTGGCAACCAACAAAAAGTGGTGCTGAGCAAATGGATGAATGCTCAAGCGTCTATTCTAATATTTGATCATCCTACGCGGGGATTGGACGTTGGAGCCAAGGAAGAGGTATACGAACTGATACGCCATTTGTCGCAGCAAGGAATAGCAATTGTTTTGACTGCAGACACTCTGGAAGAAACCATAGGGTTATGCCACAACATACTGGTTATGCGTGATGGCGAAATTACCGCACGCTTCCAGGCACCTCCGGGAGCTAAGCCGTCGCAAGTTGATTTGATCCGCTTTATGGTATGACACCAAGCGATCATCTTCCTGGGCGCAGTTACCGGGCTGTGGTGACTAATAGAGTTCGCTCTTTTGCGCCTTTGTTGTTGCTGACGACATTAGTCATCCTGATAGGGATAACAACGCGGGGCTTTCTTTCTGTAGAAACCTTGGTTGGGGTTGTTGCCGATACAGCCGTCTTATTCACGTTAGCCGCAGGGGTGACGTTTGTTGTGATTTTGGGCGGAATCGATCTATCCATTCAAGCGGTAGCCTCTTTCAGCAGTGTTGTTATCGCCCTTATGCTGCCCAATGCCGGTTACTGGGCGTTTCCTGTTACTTTGATTCTTGGATTATTCATTGGGGCTTTCAGCGGAATCGTGCACGTTCGGCTGCGAATTCCTTCTTTCATTGTGACTTTGGCGACAGGCGGAGTTGTCTCAGCCGCCGCTCTGCTCCTGTCCCAGGCAAGATCGATCACAATAGGTGCAAGAGGACGCGAATTTTTCAAATGGAGTACAGGGACGAACTTTGGCTTGCCTGACGTTATTTTCATCGGAGCGGTTACCGCTTTGCTCGGCATATTCGTTCAACGCTATACGCCCTTTGGCCGGTATAGTATCGCCATTGGAGCAGGTGAAGCAGCGACCTGGGCCTCCGGAGTGAAAGTGGATCGCCAGAAAATAATTGCTTACTCACTGTCTGCCAGTTTCGCCGCTTTGGCAGGTATTTTACTGGCTGGCCGTTTGAGCAGCGGTTCTCCCACGCTCGCAAATGAATTATTGCTACCCGCGATCGCATCCGTTGTGGTCGGAGGAACAGCCATTACAGGAGGCGCGGGCGGGATCGAGAGGACCGTGATAGGAGCGTTGATCATATCTGTCGTGCGAGTCGGTATGACTTTCATCGGAGTGAATATCTTCGCCCAGCAGATTGTTTTTGGCATTGTTTTGATTATGGCTGTGGCCGTGACGATCGACCGAACAAAGATACTGATAGTCAAATGATGAATTCACAATTGTGCGAACCGAAAATTAATTATGGATCTGGATCTTAAAGAAAAGGTAGCAGTCATTACAGGCGGCAGTATAGGAATCGGTCTCGCAGTGGGGGAAGCCTTAGCCGCCGAAGGAGTTCACCTCGTTCTTGTGGCACGGCAACCAGAGCGTCTGCATGCCGAAGCAGCGCGAATCACCGATAATTTCAAGGTGCGCGCCCTCGGTGTAGTAGCGGATGTTGCACAACCGACCGGTATTGCCGAAGTGGTAAGCACGACCGAGAATGAGTTCGGGGGAGCCGACATTCTTATTAACAATGCCGGCACAGGAAGCAATGAGACTGTGATGGATGCGCCTGACGAAAAATGGCAGTATTACTGGGACCTTCACGTCATGGCGGCAGTGCGATTAACACGCGGTCTAGTCCCGTTCATGCGCCAGCGCGGCGGGGGTGTCATTCTGCATAACGCTTCGATATGTGCCGTGCAGCCTTTATGGTACGAACCAATCTATAATGTAACCAAGGCAGCGTTAATGATGTTTTCTAAGACGCTGGCCAACGAGTTGATCAAGGATAATATTCGAGTGAATACGATAAATCCTGGTCTGATCCTGACACCCGACTGGATCAAAACTGCTAAACAATTGACAGCTGATACGGGAGGTGACTGGGAGGGACATCTAGCTTCGATCGCGCGAGAGTACGCACCAATTGATCGTTTCGGGACGCCCGAGGAACTTGCTGCGTTTTTTGTTTTCCTTTGTTCAAAACGCGCAAGTTATAGCGTGGGTTCAACTTACTTTGTCGATGGCGGAATGCTAAAGGTAGTCTGATAATCGAAAAGCGAAGCTGGTAAAGTCACCTTCTGAGGCGACCCGCTATGCCGGCTTAACCGGCAGGTTTCTGTACCGAGCTCAATGCTAAAGAGCGTAATCTCCCCAGAACCGCCTATCAGCAAGGGTAGGAACTAGCTCGCTGCATCTGCTAAGCGACTCCACGACGGCATGGTAGCGATCTACCAGTTCGAGTAGCCGCACCGGTGCTTCCAGAGCCTCGTGCTGCAAAATCCGGTTTTGCCGGATCACTTCGAGTGCCTGATCCAACTTGTCGAGCGCTCCATGCAATCGAGGAAATTCTCGTGAGCTATCGTTTTCGTGGAAGCATTCGATAAACCCGTCCAATAACTGACAGATTTCCACCTCAATGCTCTCAAGCTCCGGCCTAAGAATTGGTGCGGTTGGCTCAGGGAGTTGCCCGCTTCGCGAAACTACCACCCCCAGGCGGGAGGCGGCTATTTGCAATTCGCGAATGAATGCGTCCAGGCGTTTCAGGTCCTCTCTCCTGAACCCGGGATTCCGCATTTGGCCAGTTATTTGAATCGTTTCAATCGTGAGGAGAGTCAGTTGCGTCTCGATCTTTTCCCGATTAGGGTCTCCTCGAACCAGGGCTTTCATCTGACCGAGCATTTTAAGAATATCACCTCGGACTACCCCCTGAGGCAAAGTAGGCCAGAGAAGCCTTCCTGCAATCGAGGCTATGCTCAATCCAAACAACATGCCGGAGAAAGTGTCGATGATTGTTTGAGCTGGCACCACCGTTTGCGGATTGAGCCCAACGAAGGAGCTGATCGATAGGAGCACAATATTTCTCGGGAATGTCATCCCAGCGACTCTTGCGGTAAAAAAGCCGAACGCGAACAGAATGAAGAAGAGCGCAACATTCATCACTAAATAAGTGGCGAGAAAAGGCGTGGCTAACATCAGAAAGCAGGCGAGAGCTGCAAAAAAGAGAGCAGCAAGAAAAAAGTTTTGATGTGCGCGCATGTCCCCGGTTCCCTTGGCCAAAAGAAACGTTTTGCCGGATATGGTTATTACGAACGCGATGAGCGGAATTCCCGCAGCTCCCGGAGGATTAATCCATTTTAAGAGGACGATTGAGATCACCGCCACCAGACCGCCTTTAATCCCGATTTTGAACCAGAACCAATCGATCGAAGGAAAGGGATCCCAATGCGGCTTGGGTTGTGAGAGTGGCTGCCGAATACGAGGCAAGCCTTCAGCATAATTGTGGAGATTGTTCAGTTCATCACGAATCGATCGCAATGCACCGACTCCTGCGTAGAAGGGTCGGATCGCTGTCATGGGGATTTGGAAAAAAAAATCCTCATTCCTGAGCTCGTTGATCTTCTCTTCGAGCCTAGCGAATGCTTCGTTCAGATTGCCTTTGCGCAGTTTCTCGCCCGGCGAACGAGGAGCGGTGAGAATGTCAAACTCCTCTGACACCGCATCCGCGACCATCCGGAGTTCGGTCCGTACTTGAACGAGAACTGTGTTTTCTGAACGGCCTCGATCAAGGTCAAGAGCCGCGTGGAACAGATTCACCAACGACACTAACCATTCATTGTAGTGGGAAAGACGAGAGGCAAAAACAGTGCTTTCCCGCGCCCCGGCAGTTAGAAGATTCTTAAGTGCTGCGAGCTGGCTTCTGAAATCGCTGCGGATCGATTCAACAGCCGGGGGAGCAGGGCCGCCGGTCACAAAAGCATCCAGATGCATTAAGACGAGGGTCCTTATTACACCGAGAGCGGCCCTTCCAGTCTCTACGAACTCCTCACGTGCATAACGTGGCCACAATATTACGTTAACCAGAAGCGATGCTGCGACTCCCACGAGGATTTCCAGCGTTCGATCCAGGCCGATTTGCCAGGCGTCAGCCGGTTCGGTAACGCCGTATGTAACCACGACGAGGGTAGTCATCCCAAGCAGAAAATACGCATAGGGAACTTGACTTGCGGGATACTGGCCAAATTTGTAGCTGGAGAAGGCAATCACAATGAAAAGCACTGGCAGAAGGACTGCGGGCGTAGACGCGTAATCGCCGACAAGCCACACCCCGATTGCGGCGCCGCTGATTGTTCCCACTGACCGCAGGAAGGCTTTGATGGCAGCCGACCCGACAAACTGCGCTGACATCATCACCAGAACAGTAAGAATTGCCCAATTGGCGTGCGGCAGCCGTAGGACCTGCGTCCAATACAAAGCCAAAGTTCCCGCGAACCCGAATTTTATCCCATTCCGTACCCGTAGATCATCGAAAGCAGAAAAAAGTCTCTCCTTCTTGGCGGGCGCGCTGACAGTTTGAGCAGCCATCGAAACGCCAGACTCGTCTACCTCTGAGCGTTTGCAGGTTGCCCGGGACCGGCAGAGAATTCTCGAGTCATCGCGACGTAAACAGTCTGGCCTATCCGCAATGGAATCGGCGGATCGCCTAAGACGCGCAGGCGGACCGGGAATCGTTGGGGCAACCTCACCCAATCAATCGTTTGACTGACGGTTGGCAGCAATTCATTTGGGTCGCTCGCGGAGCCATCCTGAACATAAATTCCCCAGCCTATGCCTTCCACCACCGCTTCGAAAGGCTGATTGTTAAACCCGAGCGCAGTGATCCGTGCCTTCTGGTTAGGATGGATATGTGGTAACTGGGTCTCCTTGAAATATCCTGCGATCCAATACGAATTGGTGTCAACCAAAGCCATGAGCTGCTTTCCAGCCGTAACGTATGTGCCTGGGCTAACATTCATGTTCGTCACGAAACCATTTACCGGAGCAGAGACCTTGGTATAGCTAAGATTCAATTTCGCCAACTCCAGGTTTGCTTTTGCGGAAGCGAGCTGTGCCTGGCCGGCAGAAAACGTGTCCTGGGCATTTTGAAGATCTTGGAGAGAGTTCACGTGCTGCCTGTAAAGCTCAATCTGACGATCCAGATTTTGTTGCAGTTGCTTCAGATTGGCTTCTGCGTTCAATACCTGGCTTTGAGCTATATCAACCTGCGACTTGAAATCTGTTGGATCGATTTCGAATAACAGATCTCCTTTTTGTAATCTTTGGTTATCAATCACCGTAACGCGAGTGATAGGCCCGGATACCCGCGGGGCGATCCCGACAACGTTAGCGCGCACTTGAGCATCGCGCGTCCAAGGATCCTGAACGTAACGTTGATATAGCGAGAATGCGGCCCAGCCCGCCAGCAAAAGCACGATCAGGGTGATCGCAAAATTGAAGAGCTTGGCTTTCAAGGTGAGAATGCAATCCCGATAAGACTGCTAAACAATACAAAAAGACCCAAAAAGAAAAGAGGAAGATGCCAAACGTGCCGAACCAGCCCGGTGCTTTCCATGAGAGCGACAACCAGCCACGCACTAATGAATCCCAAAAATCCGATCACTACGTTCCAGGGGAAAAGAAAATCCATGACTCTCAGCTCAGGCTGGTTCAATGCTAGAGCGATCAAACTCATATCGCTGATGTATCTTTTGAGGCAGAAAAATCGAGGCTATTTCGTACTCAATATTTCGCGATGCCGCTCAGCCAATCCTGAGACACCAGCAATGTTCCGGCTGTCAAACGCTCGCCGGCATCCTCAAATATCCCGTGGACATGACGGTTAGCGTTTAAAAGAAATAGTCAGGCCGTCCATACCCCTCCGGCGCAAAGCAGGCACGACAATTGAAACAAGGTCTTCACGAGCCGCCACGGTCTGGTTGTACTGTCCCGTTCCCGACGGCGGCGAATCATCTAAGTTAGATCTCCGTAAAGTATTATCTGCCAGGATTAATCCTCCCTTCCGAACCAGCGGGAAGGCCTGGCTCAGGTAGTTGGAATAGTTATCCTTATCAGCGTCTATAAAAAGTAGATCGAATGAATCAGTTTTCTCCTTAACAAGGGTTGCAATCGAATCAAGTCCAGGACCCACTCTGATTTCGACATAATTGCTCAGGCCGGCATTATCCAGGTTCTCGCGCGCCACCTTCGCGTGATGCGGATCGACTTCCAATGAAATTATCTTTCCGTCGGGCGGCAGCGCGCGCGCCAGCCAGATTGTGCTATATCCGCCCAAGGTCCCGATTTCCAGAATTCGTTTAGCGCCGATTGCAAGCGCTAGCACCTGCAGGAGTTTTCCTTGTGAAGCTGAAATATTAATTTCAGGCAAGCCATTCGTCCGCATTGCATTGAAGGTTTCCTGCAACGCGGAATCCTCAGCGGCGAAAAGCTGTTCAATATAGTTCAAATAGCGAAGGTTTAGATCGTCCTCTTCCATTGTTCAGCGGATCGCCCAGGATTGGCTGAGAGTCAAAGGGAAGCGGTGCGGATCTTAATGGCGTCAACGGAGACTAGCGTGAGACCTTCTGCTTTCCGGCTAAGTGGAGCATAATGTCGGTTTTGGAGATGCTGCCGATCAATCGTCCCGAGTTGAGGTCGTCAACGACCGGGAGCCGCTCAGAACTCACCTCAGAGAACTTCTCGAGAGCGACCCCAATTCCTTGGTTGGGCGAAATCCGCGGGAAATCTTGCCTTAAAAGATCGGCGGCAATCACCATTTTCGCCAGTTCCGGCTGATCGAGAAATTCTTTGATATCATGCAGTGAGACCGCGCCGAGCAGTTCTCCATTGTTGGCTGTGATGTAGATGTGCTGCATGCGGTTCTGAAGAAATTTCTCGGCAATCTCCGCAAAAGTTGAGGTGTTAGGAAGTGTAATTGGATCGCGTTGAATAAGATCTATGATCTTTGCGTCAGCTAGTTGCTGATTGAAGAATGCAGCTCCTTTGCGTTCGAGCGATTCTCCATAGATGAAGTGTTTCTCAAAAAGACTGCTGCAGTAGTAAGCTACGACGCAGTTAACCATCAGGAGCGGAGCGAGCGTGTAATCAAGTGTTAGTTCAAACGCCATCAATATTGACATTAAAGGTGCCCCGGTGGTAGCTGCGATGAAAGAACCCATCCCTACAATGCCGTACATGCGCGGATCGAGTTCCAATCCGGGTAATGCAAAAAGGAAAAAACGGCCGTAAAGCATTCCAACAGCCGCCCCAATGAAGAGCGTTGGGGTAAAAACACCCCCGACTGCGCCAGATCCAAAGGTTGCGGAGGTTGCTATCAACTTCAGAACCAAGATCGCAAGGATCTCGTCTGAAAACCAGTTCTGGCGAAAAAGTGTGTTGAGCAATGCCTGGCCGTTACCGCAAACATCCGGGCTAATCACGGCGAGCCCTCCGACGATTGCGCCCCCAATTGCGAGCTTCGCAGGTATCGGGACTTTCACCTTTGACATTAAGCGTTCGGTCGATCGAAGAAATCGGAGATAGACAGGCGCTAATAAGCCCGCAAAAAGTCCTACAAAGGAGAGCGGAATAAGCTCCCAATAAGTGTGCAAAAGGAAGCCCTGCGATTTGTAAAGAGGCCCACCGCCATGCAGCAGCTGTCCGGTAAAGGTTGCAGTAACTGCGGCGAGAATTAATGGTCCCAGAGCTTCAACCACAACCGTCCCAAGGATTATTTCAGCAACAAAAAATGAACCTGCGATGGGTGCATTATAAGCACTCGCGATTCCGGCCGCGGCGCCGCAAGCCACCAAGTGTCGACGTTGCGCAATGGGAAATTCCCGGAACCTCGCAATCAGTGAGGCGACTAACGAAGAAATTTGCACCAATGGACCCTCACGCCCGATAGAGGCTCCTGTGCTGATCGAAAAAAGTGCCGAAAGAGATTTTACGATACTCGCTGAAACGGAGATGTTACCACTGCCCACCACGATCGCTTCCATGTAGTCGGTTGTTGATTTTTGCTGGTTACGCGAGGTGAGGAGTCTGCCGATTAACAATACGGTACCGGCTAACAAACCGCCTAAGGTCGGTACCACGAGTCGTTGCCATAAAGGTAATTGTGAGAAAGAAGAAATGATCTCCAGGCGATTCCCGGTGAAGAGGAAATGAATCAGCTCGGTTGCTTTTCGAAAGCATTCAGCCGCTGCGGTGCCCAAAAGTCCAATGAGCGCAGCCCATACTAGCATGAGTTGCCGATCACCAATCCGCAGGTGCTCGACCGACCAGACCTTAAGTTTCAGCAGGCGCTGAATAAACGGTGAAAGCTGACGGTGACGTCGATTCTCCCCATTTTTATTCATTGAAGGTCCGAATGCGTCCATGCATCCAGGGGTATCTTGTACCAGAGAACGATCGCGAGGTTCAATCTAACACTTCTAATCATTTGTATCTTGAAGCGATTCAGAATAGAGAGAGGGGCATATCTCAATCCGCGGTGAAACCGAGCGAAGTCCCGCACTCACTCGATCGGAGGCGAGCTAAACGAAAACGAGTCTTACCTGGTGAGGGATCAAGCATGTAAAACCTCGTCGCGTTCAAATCTCTAAGAAGAATCCGGGCGAAAGGCCAATCGGCTCCGAAGCGTTCCACGTTTCTCTCTTCCCGCTCGGCCCGGGTTCCCTCCGACATTTGCGGCGTGCTGTCCAGATACGCAGCTGCGAAATCCAATACGAAGGGTGACGCCACAATTGTCAGTTTAAAACCCGCAATTTGTTGTCGACATCATGCAACAGAAGGACTCCAAAGCGACGCACTTCGGTCACCTTTGGCTGTTGCAGGAGACGCCAAGTTGGTGGTTCGAGTCGATCAAATTGAACGCCGCTGGCAAGTAAGGTTTCCAACTGGAATTTCGGCGTCTTTTCGTCGGGTTGCGATCGAGAACAAGTAAACCTTTTTTGCTCCGGAAGCGAGATGCCTCTGAGTCTAGGGATGGAGCCAATTTTCGAAATGGACCTCTAGGCGTTTTAGCATCTTTTCTTTGGGAAGAGCCATTCGACTACTCCGGGGCATTAAACCCGCGCTAGCGAAAGTTGATACGCGCTTATATGGTTTCGATACAATTCCGGTCATGGGTTCTGCCGATGAGCACAGGCAGAAGCCTTTGACGCAGGATGAAGGTTCGCGCTCGCAAACCCGATGGGATATTTTTGACGACGATTTTGCACAAATGACCATACAGGCGTCCCGGCAATTGCATCCACAACGATTTTACGCGTTCGTAAAAGGAGGATGGAGGGGAATTGTTCGCGGGCGAGGACAAGGTCCAGATTGCATCTCAGCCGGGTGTAACCCACCTGGTCCCAAGCCGGAGTCGGAGTTCTAGGTTCAAAATCGTCGACGGCAGGGACAAACTGCGTCCAAAGAAATTTCGCTCATCGGATCTCTGGAGAAATGCATGGAGGCGAGGCGTTGCCTGGATGATAGCTTTCTTAGTGACGCAGAGATAGAGCAAGGCAGCCGGCTATGGTGTGCATTCGGTGACCCGCTTCGCGAGGA
>JAFAXJ010000467.1 GCA_019241095.1 Verrucomicrobiota bacterium
CGCTCCAAGGGAAAATAGGAGTCCGGCGCTAAGCTCTATAAGCGGATATCTAATGCTGATCGGGGCACCGCATTCAGCGCAGCGGCCTCTGAGCCGAAGCCAACTGAGAATTGGAACGTTGTGCCTCCACGGGATTTGCGCTTTACAACTCGGGCAATACGATCTGGCCGGAATCAACATAGAGATTCCGCGGGGGATTCGATAAACACAGACATTCAGGAAAGAACCGAACACAGATCCGATCAGAAAAGATGCGGCGACTAAAAGGCCCGACATGGAAGCCCAGCGTATCGCCCTATTTGGCGAGCGACGGTTCTACCAACTCACAGAGCAAATGGATGATGACCTTATGTGCTTCTTGAATTCGCGCGGTGACCTGGTGTGGGACCAAGATATCAATATCTGCGATGCCGATGCAAAAGCCGCCGTCTCGACCCAATAACGCGATTGAGCGCAGCCCTGTTTGTTTTGCAGTCTGAAGTGCTTGCTGAATATTGTTTGATTTACCGCTGGTAGTTAGAGCGATCAACAGATCTCCCGGTTGGCCAAAGGCGATTACCTGACGCGAAAAAACCTCTGCAAAAGAGTAATCGTTAGCGAGCGCAGTTAACAAACCTCCGTCTCCGGTCAGGCAAAGGGCAGGATAGGGTTTCCGATCGATCATAAAACGGCAAGCAATCTCGGTAGCGAGATGTGAGCTGTCTGATGCACTCCCACCATTTCCACAGACCAGGACTTTGTGACCCGAAAGCAACGTAGATCGCAAAAGATCGGCAGCCGCTTCCACTAGATCTTTCAGATCCAAAACAGTCCTGACAGCTCTCAGGGCATCGTTTACGCTCTCCTGAATCGACATATGCCGTTGAGGGTTAATGTTCGAAGCGGACATTTCAAGCTGGAAAAATAAAGTTGAAAACCTAGCATTGTACGCTATGCGCAACTGGGCCTGCCTGCTTTTGTTGTTATTCATCTCTGGCTGTGAATCAGCCGAAGACGCCTATGTTCCTGGGCGGATTCCGAGGGAAACCGCAATCGCTATTGCTTCCAGGGCTAATCATCAATATCCGTACCCGCTCTCGAAGGTGACACGAGCAACATGGCGGGCCGCGGAAGGATATTGGGCAATCGACTTCAGAGACCAGGACGAACGGTACGGAAAGTTCTATCTTGTCGATGGCGAAGGACACATTGTCGGTGAAGGAAATATCCAAGGGAACAATTATTTCTAAAGCCTTGGTCTCGGTGCTTGCGCGTTCGGCTCACTCTTTGGGGTCGCCGATGATTCCAAGGAACAAAATTGTCCCGCTCTCGTCATCGGCGATCGCTACCAAAAAAGGTCGGTCGAACACTAAATCGAACCCATTCCCAGGTTGCATAATCGCTGTTGCTCGCATCTGGACGCCTGTAGCAGCGGCGGCAGTGCTCCCTTCCTCGTCCACTTCCAGGTACGTCTTGTGAATGACTGAGCCAATGAATAATCGGTTCGGAGCGTTGATCATTCTGCCGAATTGAGCTCTGCTGCCGTCGAATGCGATTCCCATCCCTAGCTTACTTAGAGCCTTGTTTAATATTACGCCGTACTTGACCCTGAATTTCGGAAGCGACACTGATCCCTGCACCGGACGGAGCGCAGAGGAAAGTTCGCTCCAAGAAGCTTTTCTTAACTGAGGTATCACAGAATCGACATTCTGGTCCGGTAAAAAACAGTACATACCAAAGCGTTTGTGAACATAGGGTAGGGCTACGACCTCGTATCCCGGCGCTTTCGCGTAACGGAAAAAGCCGGTTTGTCGCATCATGTTGACTCGCGAACTCGAGCCATCGGCAAGATGAAACGGTTGCTCGCGATTCGCCTGCTTCTCAAATGGATTAGACCAGGAGGCGTGAAAATAAATAGCGTCAGCCAGAAACATTGGTGGACTAGGTGGAGCTTCTAACAGGTCACTAATCTTTCCTTCCGTTTCGCGGCTGACCCAATCGTTAATTCGCGCGAGCGTTTTCGGATCACTGAAGCGCAAAGACTCGAAGGTCGTTTTAAAGGTCTTTGCCAAATCCGAAGAGAATTGCTCCTGAAGGATAATGGATTCATCGATCCACACGCCGTTGGCTAATTTGAGTGTCACCCCTTCCTGGGGTTTGACCAATGTGCTCTGTAAGTCCGCTAGATCTTCCAGCGCCCCTTCCCTGGAATTCTTGTTCAAACCAAGAGTTTGGCTTATTGCATCGGCAGTCTGTTCGGTTGCACCGGCGTACACCATGCCGAGGGCGATCTCAACGCTTGCCGGCGAAATCAGCATGTTGGGTTGTTGGGGACTTTGCAGACTCTGGATCAGGCTAAACCCGAAGTTGTTGAACCGATCGGAAGACTTATTCATGTCGGCAGCTCCACAAGCAGCACAAAAGCTGAAGAATCCGAAGAACACAGAGACCAGGAAAACGATGTAGCGAAGAATTCCTTTGTTTGACCGGGGAGTCACCGCAGTGTTCTGAGCTAAAATCCTGGCACCGGCCTGAAGTTCGCAATAAATGCTTTTCTTGATTGGCAATCAAAAAGGCCAAAAACGCGGATGCGCAGGCGTTGAAATTACTCTGCCGGGGTAATATTCCTGTCCGTTCCGGTCATAATATCGGGAACCCGAGCTGGGGCTGAAGGATGCTTGATATTGTCTCACGCGCGGTGCAGTCCCAAATACCGTGACCGGCGTGCCAACCGATATCGCTTGGTAAAACGCAATTGCGTATTGTTCCGGCATTCGAACGCAGCCGTGTGAAGCAGGATATCCCGGCAAATAGCCTGCATGCAGACCTATACCCGGGGCAAACTCCATAAAATAGCGCATTGGCGCGTTTACAAAACGGGTGCCAACCGGTCTTGTCATGTCCACATCCGCATCGAGAACGACCGTGTTCCCATATCGGTCGACAATTCGGCCGTAAATGCTCGAAACATGATTGGGATCTTTCTGGGCAATGCGAAACGTGCCGGTAGGCGTTTGATGACCAGGTCGTCCGGAAGAAACTGGCGACTCCATAATAGCTCGCCCGTTGTACAGCAGGTAGACCCGTTGTTCAGTCAGGTCCAGATCGATAGAGTACTGCGCAAGCAGGCATGTCTGTAAAAACCCGTAGACGGCGAAGAATAGCGAAAACCTCATGGCTTGAAAAGTCTTTCCAGTTTCTAAAGCATAGTGAACCAAGCTTCTGACGTAAGATTGTACGCGCAGTAACCTTTGATGTGCTGTAAGTTTTTTAACTTTCTAAGAATGATGCTCGATGTCGCGAATCTACGCCACGAATATACTCTGAGGGGTCTCTATCGAAAGGACCTGTCTGCCGATCCTTTCGAACAGTTTAAAATCTGGTTTGAGGAATCGCTGGAAACCGCAGGCAATCGTGAACCGAACGCCATGACCCTGGCGACTGCCAGCAGGCAAGGATTACCGTCGGCTAGAGTTGTATTGCTGAAAGGTTTCAGCGAGGCCGGGTTTTCCTTTTTTACTAATTATGAGAGCCGCAAAGCGCGAGATCTCGCTGAGAATCCGCACGCGGCTCTCAATTTTCATTGGCCCTGGCTCGAGCGCCAGATTCAAGTCGAAGGTGAGGTTAACAAAGTGAGCCGGGAAGAATCGAATGAGTACTTCAATAAGCGACCGCTCGGGAGCAGGCTCGGGGCGATTGTGTCAAAGCAGAGCACATCTATTGAGGGCCGAGCAATCTTGGAGGAGCGTCTTGAAAAAGCGAAAGCAGAATATGGAGAGAAGGATCCTCCGGTCCCCGATTTTTGGGGAGGTTATCGTCTCAGACCGGTTCGTTTTGAGTTCTGGCAAGGAAGAGAAAATCGTCTGCATGACAGATTCCTCTACGAGCGTCAGAATGGAGGTGCCTGGCACATTCAACGGCTCTCGCCCTGAACAATTCTCCATTGTAGAGGGTAGTGAGACTTGTAAAGATTGATCGTAATGCTCGCCAAAGGCGTGAATTTAGCGCTTATTCAGTCGCCTTTCATTGATCTTGAGAAGACGTTGAATTCCGGGCAGGTATTTCACTGGACCAGGCACAAAGGGGGGTTCATTGGAGCTATTGGCGAGCAACCCGTTTACGTTCAGCAGAAAAAAGGTTCACTACTCGTTACTGAAGGTTGCGTCCAAGTGGTGCAGCACTACTTGGCTCTTGATCATTCGTTGGACCTTATACTGAGCAGCTTTCCCCAAGATTCAGCGTTCCAGGTTGCAAAAGAATTCGGATCAGGAATGCGTATTGTTCGACAACCAATTTGGGAGTGTCTAGCCACCTTTTTAACTTCGGCAATGAAAAGAGTTGAACATATTCGGGCAATCTCTCTTTCGTTGCGCCGGATGTTTGGGCGGAGCTTGCAGGGTGGGGGGTTTGAAGTCTATGCATATCCCAGACCCGAAGTCTTAGCGGAAGCACCCATGGGAAAATTGTTGGAATGCAAGCTTGGCTTCCGAGCACGGAATCTTTCAGCAACTGCGAAACGTATTCATTCTGAGGATCTTAACCTTGAATATCTGAAAAATGCTCCAACTTCGGTGGTACGAGAAGAGTTGTGTAGTCTACCCGGAGTAGGCAAAAAAATTGCAAATTGCGTCCTCCTGTTCGCTTATGGCCGACTGGATGTCGTGCCGATTGACG
>JAFAXJ010000596.1 GCA_019241095.1 Verrucomicrobiota bacterium
TTGAACATCGGCCAGGAGAATGTTGGTATAGGGAGCCTCGGGCAGGCCGACGAAAGAGGCTGCCACAGAGCCGCCGATAGCATTCAGTCCAATGATCGCTATGTCACTGCAAAACGGGGTAGGGAGTTGTTTTTGGAAAAGGTAAGGCCTAACTGGAGCCTTGCCACTTGGCATGGCAGAACAAAGCAGCATGTCAACACTGAGAGCGCAGAAAGGATTATCGATTATTCGGAGAAGAATTCGAGGGGCAAACAGTTAGGCATCCATTGAGGGAGTGTAATTCTTTGACAAAACACAAAGAATTCAAATGGTCTGGGAAAGGAACCCGCCGTCTACCCGTAGGTCGATCCCAGTCACGAAGCCGCTGGCTTTTTCACTTGCGAGATAGATAGTCGCGCCGACGAGTTCGGAGGGATCTCCGAAACGCGCCAAAGGAGTATGACTCAAAATCACCTGTCCGCGGGGCGTAGCGGTTCCATCCTCATTGAAGAGCAAACGGCGGTTTTGCTCGCCAGGGAAAAAGCCGGGCGTGATGGAATTGACCCGAATGTGGTATGGAGCCAATTCCCGTGCGAGAAACAGTGTAAGATTTATCACTGCTGCCTTCGCTGCCGAATAGGCCACAACGCGGGAAAGGGGCAGATGGGCAGAGACGCTGGCGATGTTGATAATACTGCCTTTGCGATTGTCTTTCATCGCAGGGCAGAAGACCTGACAGGGTATCAGCGCTCCTCCCACCAGATTCATATCGAAATTATCCCGCCAGTGGGCCACGTCGATTTTTTCAAACGAGTGTTCGGGAGTAATAGTCACGCGTGGATCGTTGCCCCCCGCAGCGTTCACCAAAATGGTGGGAGAACCCAACCGCTTCGACAAAGCTTCGTGCGTTGCTTTCAACGAGTTTTGATCCAAAGCATCCGCGGAAAAAAATGCGGCCGCGCCCCCCTGTTGTTGAATCGAGCGAACCCTCGCTTCACCCCGTTCTGAGTTGCGGCCCAACACGGCGACCTTAGCGCCAGCCGCAGCTAGGCCTTCGGCCATTGCGCCACCCAATACGCCAGTAGCGCCCAGGACCACAGCAGTTTCTCCTGTCAGGTCAAACAAGTTCATTTGGCTATTTTTATTTGAGTTAAGGATTTGAGTTTTTTTTTGGGGAGGGTCCGACACAGGCATTTGCGGCAGAATTCAATGTGGCATAGAACGCATAATTTTTCGGCCCGCGCTTGACAAACTCTCCAGAATTGCCTAATGGTCAAGTGGTAAGACCCCAACTTACTGTTGTGATGTATCGCCTCGCAACGGCAGACGAAAATCAACCCTCTGCAATCGTGAAAATTCAAAAATATACTTTCGGCACAGGCGACCGGTTCGCACACCAAGGACAGGCCCAACTTCGGGCCGTTTTGAATGCTCGTGATGCGGGTATCGACGTTCACCCGGTTTGGAACAAATCCAATCGCGAGCATTCGATCATCAAAAGCAAACCCGACGACCTTCGGGCCGAGGCCGACGCAGCGGTAGATGCGCTTGGCTTTAAGGGATCCTACTACGTCGACGCCGACCACATTGGCTTAAAAACGGTCGACGCGTTTATTCCGGCAAGCGATTTTTTTACCCTCGACGTGGCAGATTTCACAGGTAAAGCAGCTGAAGGCAATGCCGTCGAGGCATTCTTGAGGGCCGTGCGCCGTTACATCGGCTCGCTCTCCATTCCGGGAATTGAGCGACCTTTCGAGCTCACAGAGAAAACTGTGCGTGGGGCAGCCGGGAAGTTTTTGCTGGCGGTGCAAGAGGCCGGCCGCATTTACCGGCACGTCCGGGAAAGAAAAGGACCCGATAGCTTTATCACTGAAGTCTCAGTCGACGAGACTGACGCACCCCAAAACCCGGTGGAGTTGTTCCTGATCCTGGCGATGATCGCCGAGGAAAACATACCGGTCCAGACGATCGCCCCAAAGTTCACAGGAAGATTCAACAAGGGAGTCGATTACGTTGGGGACCTCGCTCAATTCCAGAGGGAGTTCGACGAGGACCTGAGCGTAATTGCCTTCGCAATCCGCGAATTTGGGCTCGCTGATACCCTCAAGCTCAGCGTCCATTCCGGCAGCGACAAATTCTCGATTTACCCCATTATAAATCGGCTGATCAAAAAACATGACGCCGGCTTGCACGTCAAAACGGCTGGCACAACCTGGCTCGAAGAGGTAATCGGACTCGCCGAGTCCGGCGGCGAAGGGTTGGAGGTAGTCAAGGAGATTTACACCCAGGCGCACGGCCACTTTGCGGAGTTGGCAGCCCCCTACAGCACGGTGATCGACATTGACCCGGCCAAACTACCAAATCCCAAATCCGTCATGGGCTGGAGTTCCTCCCAGTACGCCGACGCGCTCCGCCATGTCGAGTCATCTTCGCATTATAATCCCAATTTCCGCCAACTACTGCACGTCGGATTCAAGGTCGCGGCGGGGATGGGCAAACGGTTTACTGGCGCACTTGAAGCAAACGAGGGGATAGTCGGCAGGAACGTAACGCAAAACCTTTTTGAGCGCCACTTGCTACCCATTTTTGCCTGACGGGCAGATTCTCTTCCCCTTCCCCTTTAGAATCAAACCCCTGACGATAGCCGCGAAACTTTGCAGCCAGACGTAATGCCATTTACGACCGGCGATAACCGGGCTACGGCACGTGGACTTTGCGTTTCGCCCCTCTCACCGCCATTTATGAAGAATCTCCCAAGCAAACGAATATTTCGCGCATCCTTAAGTTCGCTCTGTTAAACTGGCTGTTAGTCGGAACCGTGGTCCTGGCAGCGCCACCAAGCTCAAACCCGATTCAATCATTCACAGCTAACCCCTGCACTATCATCGCGGGACAAACTACGACGCTCTCGTGGGTGATTGAGGGAACGAAAAGCGTTACGCTGAGCGCGCATCCGCCACCCCGGCCTTGTCAGCCGTTATCGCGCCAACCTACACTGCAACCTGGATTCTCACAGCACAGACGCACGGAGCTGTACTTCCTGACCTTAGGAGTAGGAAAACATGACACAACAATTGAAAGCTGAGCAACCTGTAAGCAGCGTAACCACGACTGGTAACTACCGCTGGGTGGTTTGCGCGCTGCTGTTCTTCGCGACCACGATCAATACATGGACCGGCAAATTCTATCTCTCCTCAAGCCGATCCTCGACAACCAACTTCACTGGACAAACAAGGAGTTTGGTGCGATAAACGGCGCCTTCCAGGACGCCTAAGCAATTGGTGCGTTGGTCTTCGGATATTTGGTAGATCGGCTGGGAAGCAAAATTGGTTACGCTCTTTCGATTACGGGTTGGAGCCTCGCAGCAATCGGGCATGCGCTAGTCTCAAGCGTGGGCGGGTTTATGATCGTTCGGGTTTGTTTGGGGTTAGTGAATCCGGCAATTTTCCCTCGTAGATCAAAACGGTCGCTCTGTGGTTTCCTAAAAAAGAACGAACTTTCGCTACGAGCTTATTTAACTCTCGCTCGAACGTCGGACCGATCATCGCACCAATTATCATCCCTTGGATTGCGCTAGCTTGGGGTTGGCAGATGACATTCCTGGCGGGCGATCTGCTAGAACAAATTCCACGCCGGAGAATACACGATTTTGTTCATCATTTGTGCCTTTGCCTACTTGGTCGGATTCGGGCTTAACCATTTATTCGCACCTGAATTCGAGAGGATCTCGGCTCCAGAGCTAACCGATTGACGACATCTTTCTCTGGCGCGACATGTGGATTGACTTCGAGGTGCCGCATTTTGGATTCGTATTTTCCTTTGAGTGCCGGCCTATGCGGTAAAGCATTCTTGCTGTATGCACACCCGCAAGCCAAGAGCAGTGATTCTGGTTCCGGTTCTGGAAAGAGCACATTAGGTGCTAGCCTGGCTAAATGGCAGGGCTGCCCTTTCCTTGACGCCGATGCCTTTCATCCCAGAGCCAACGTCGAAAAGATGAAGAGCCGCAGGTATATCGGCTT
>JAFAXJ010000014.1 GCA_019241095.1 Verrucomicrobiota bacterium
AATGCATCCACATCGAACCTTTGCAGCCAAATGCCCCGCCAACGAAAGGACAAATTACTCGAACTTTCGCTTCATCCACCCCGAGCACAGCGGCGACATCGCGCTGCTGACCTTGCACCCACTGCGTTGCGTCATAAATTGTGAGCCGGTCTCCATCCCAAGCAGCTGTCGTCGCATGCGGCTCCATGGGGTTATGATGCAGGATCGGTTCGGTATAGGTGACATCGATTTGCACCTCACTCCCAGCTAATGCCGCTTCAATAGACGGAACACCTTCCGCCAGAATTGTTACTACACCACTTTCACGATCAACTTCACTGGGAATAAAGGGCACAGCTTCCTTCCACCTGATCACAGGTTTCTTCTCTGCGTAAACCACTCTGAGAAGGGACGCAGCGTCTCGCGCCTGCTCGAACGAATTCGCAACCACTAACCCAATTATTTGACCATAGTGATAAATGTTTTCATTCTGCAACGGAGCTATCATCGTCCCTGAATTAGCTCCTTCCTCCCGTCCCAATGGGGAATACAATTTGAGCGGATTAAAGGGCGTGTAGATCGCGACAACTCCTGGACTGGCATTAGCCTCTTCAGTGTCGATCGATTCAATCTTACCTTTAGCGATCCTGCTCGTAATCAGATATCCATAAGCGAGGTTAGCCGGTTGGTAGTCTCCCGGGTATTTTGCCTGCCCGGTCACTTTAAGCGGGCCATCGATTCGGTCTTGAGCAGATCCAATCGCAGTCATACTTCATCCTTCAGGCTAATCAGAGCACGCACGATAGTGCGTTGAACTAATTGAATTTTGAATCCGTTGTCCTTGTAAGGAATCGCGCCTTCCGTTGCAAGAGCTGCCGCTTCCATGTAAGAACTGAGATTCGATGGCTTCCCCTCAAGTGCTGCACACACCTTAGGCAACGACCAAGGTTTAGTACCAACTCCACCCACCGCCAAATGCGCTCGCCTTATAATTTCACCGTCCAAATGTAAACCAACCGCAGCTGAGGTCAGGGCGAACTCGTATGATTCGCGATCCCGCACTTTGACTTAAATAGAATGGCGTGCCGCGGGCGATTGAGGAACTATGATTTCCGTAATCAGCTCGCCCGGCCTCAAATCATGCTCGCGATCAGGAGTATCGCCAGGAAGCAAATAGAAGTCCGCCAGTTTTATCACGCGCTCACCTTGACGGCCCTGTAGTCGTAATAAAGAGTCGAGTGCTACAAGAGCGACTGCCAAGTCGCTTGGATGTGTGGCAATGCAAGATTCGCTTGTGCCAAAGATCGCATGCATGCGATTCTCACCCGGAATCGCTGAGCAACCACTGCCTGGGTCGCGCTTGTTGCATGCGGTACTCACGTCCCGAAAATATCCACATCGTGTCCGCTGCATCAAATTGCCTCCCATGGTTCCCATGTTTCGCAGTTGCGCCGAAGCACTTTTTAGCAGGGCTTGTGAGATTACAGGATAGTTGGAAATCACCGCAGGATGTTTCGCGACATCACTCATCTTTTCCAGTGCGCCAAGATGCAAACCATCCGCTTGGACTGTAATTCCTTTTAAAGGAATTTGGTTAACATCAAGTACATTGGTCGGTTTCATTACCTCTAGCTTCATCAAATCGACCAAGTTAGTTCCACCGGCAATAAACGCGGAGCCGGGACGATACTCCGATGTGGCTTGCTCCACGCTCTTGCAACTCGAATAGAGGAAAGGCTGCATTAACTTACGCCTCCTTGCATCTGTGTTTTCGCACTTTTGATTGCTTCGACAATGTTGGTGTAAGCGCCGCACCTGCAAAGGTTCCCTGACATGAACTCACGAATCTCGTCGTCTGAGTTGGCATGACCTTCCTGGATACAACTGACCGCCGACATGATCTGGCCGGGAGTGCAGTATCCGCATTGAAATCCGTCACAAGCAATAAAAGCTGCCTGGACCGGATGCAGACGATTGCCCTCAGCCAATCCCTCGATGGTAGTAATCTTTTTCCCCTGGACCATGACAGCCAATGTCAAACAAGAAAGGACGCGAACGCCATCGATCTGAACCGTGCATGCGCCACAGGTCCCTTGATCGCATCCCTTTTTTGTTCCAGTCAGAGAAAGTCTATCTCGCAAAGCGTCAAGGAGCGTTACACGCGGGTCCAACTCGATGCTTTCAGAACGGCCATTCACGGTGAGCGAAACTCTCTGCAGAGGGTTATCTTTAAGAGGTTCCGTAGCAGGATGTTCATCGTCTGGAACTTCCACAGCACGTCCGAGCGCAGGAGCCGTTATTCCGATCCCGGCAGAGAGAACAGCAAGCTGCCCGAAAAACTCTCGCCGGGAAGAGCGCTTCTTCCTGGCTTCACCCCTATCTTCCGAAGGGACTTTTTCCATATATTTTGCAGTTGCGAAACGACTCCGCCGTTTCGACAGCACTCTTGTGCTGCAGTCTAAATGAAGAACAGAATTGCGGAGTGTGCTACGAGAATCATAGAATCACGGATGATGCGAATGATTCTCAATCGGGAAAAGGAAAGGGTCCGCAAAGAAGCCTGAAACCTTGCAATGCTTTCCCCCGTCGCCCTTGACTTCCGGATCTTGCAAACGCATGAACGAGTAAGCTGCTGACTCCATCTTAAATTTCTATGCTTTTCGATCTAAGTCATCGGGCGAAGTTCCGAATCACCGGCAATGATCGCGTTCGATTTCTGAACGGACAACTGACCAATGACATCAATCAGCTTCATCCTGGAAACGCGATCCACGCTTGTGCTTTAACCGCAAAGGGCCGGCTGTGCGCCGATCTATTTGTGGCTATGACTACTGACGCTTTTTACGTTGATGCCGAATTAACCTTGGCCCCGCAGCTCTTAAACCGCTTGGAGCGATATATTATCGCAGACGAGGTTTCAATAGAGCAGGTCGATTTCGGCTTGTTCCATGTTCTCGGGAATGATGCGCCCGAACTGGAGGGCTCACACCATTTTGCCTCCCAGCGTTTTCGAAAAGCCGGGACAGATTATTGGTTCCCTCCGCAATTGGAATCCAGCGTCCGAGAGCGTTTCAAAAAACCGCCCGTGTCACCTGCAGAAGCAGAGTTCTATCGGATTCAATGTGGAATTCCGAAGTGGGGCGCGGAACTCTCTGAAGAGGTAATTCCAGTAGAGGCTGGGCTTGACGCTACAGCAATCAGCTACACGAAAGGATGCTATCTCGGTCAGGAGGTGATCAGCCGAATCAAAAGTATCGGACACGTTAACCGACATTTGCGGGCATTGCGCGTCCCGGAGGACCTCCGATTCTCACCTGGAGATATCCTGATCGGTTCTGATAAGAAGATAGCAGGTTTTATCACGAGCGTCTTGCCCGAAGGCTTCAGTTCAGAGATCGGCGCTCTTGGTTACGTAAGGAGAGGATTCGACGAGCCCGGTTCGGTTCTGCAGGTACAAAGGGGAAACAATGTTGTCGGATCAGTCACTGTCATTTATCCCAATTGATGCCTCATGAGAATATCGACCGCCGCCATTTGTTTGTTTTTCATTCTGAATGTATGTAAAGCCGATCCGGTGGCCGTTTTCGACGTGCGTTGGGGTAGAGGTGCAGATCTGCAACGGCGTAGTTTTGCCATCGCATTTTTTGAACGTGAGGCCCCGCAAACGGTAGCGAACTTCAAAAGGTTAGTACAAGACGGTTTCTATCGGAAGACTATTTTTCATCGCGTTTACCCCAATTACTTAGTGCAAGGAGGTGACCCTCTATCGCGAAGAAAAGACCGTTCTGTCATGGGTACCGGTGGTCCGGGCTACAGTTTGCAACCCGAAATTCGAAGGCGACATCTCCGCGGATCAGTGGCAATGGGACGATTGCCTGATAACGTGAATCCAAATCGGCTATCAAATGGCAGTCAATTCTACATCTGCCTGCAGCCAATACCGGGTCAGGATGGTCTGGATACGGTTTTTGGCGAGGTCATCTCAGGTCTGCAAGTTGTAGACGAAATTAGCCGTCTTCCGGCGGACAATAATGCCAATCCCCTCGAACGCGTCGAAGTGCAGCGGACCTATCTCATCGACAGATCGCAGCTTGGGCAGCCAATCCGCAAAACGGCATTTCGTCCCGGAACATGAATTCGATGTTCGCTTCCGCATCGCTGTTATCTTCGGGTTGCCCGTTATGCATAGAAAGTGAGGATAAACCGTGAAAATCCACTTCCTTCTTGGGCTTTCTTTGTGCTTTGGATTTCCACTTCTCGCAGCGGATACGATTACTCCACCCGTCCAAGAGGTCACGGTCGATGCTGGAAAGAGCAACGTCCGATTCGCATTGGGCGCCGTGCTACACACGGTGCATGGACAATTCAAGGTCAAAGGCGGCAGAGTCCGATTGGACGTGGCAACAACCAGGGCAAGCGGTCAGATCACAGTTGATCTTCAGAGCGGAAATACCGGTGTCCAGGAACGTGATAGACACATGCACAACGAAGTTTTGGAAAGCGCCCGATACCCTGAAGCTGTATTCTCGCCGGACCGGGTCACAGGCAAGTTTTCATCAGAAGGCGAATTCAATGTCAGTTTGCACGGTGTTTTGCGAGTCCATGGCCAGGATCATGAGATTACGGTGCCTACAATAGTGCAGGTTCACGACGGCCGGGTTGTCGCGACGGCAAATTTCGTTGTACCTTACGTAAAATGGGGGATGAAAGATCCCAGCACCTTTATTCTCCGCGTGAGCGATAATGTTGATGTCTCAGTGAAGCTTGTCGGGAAATTAACCCGCTCATCAGGATAGATTAATTGCGGGAACTGCGGACTGACCACGGTGAAAGGCCGCTCATGAGGGCGGCTACCCGCCTTCCGGATTTACGCGCTACAGACCACTATCTCTTGTGGCCAGCGTGCCAGACATAAAGGCCGATTTACATCCGCTGAAAGGCATATACCCGCACACCTGGTCCAGGGCGACGTCAAAGCCTATGAAGTCATTTAGGGTGGTAACACACGCACAGACTGGTTTAACATCGTCGCATAGCATCGACTCTGAGCAGATTCGTTTAAAACCGCGAACCATCGCCTCAGAGACTGGTCAAAGGGAACGATTTTCTGTTCACCGGGTTTAAGAACCGGATGGTCACCGGAAAGGGCTTGTGGATTGCATTTATCCCATCCTGGTTAGATCAGAATCGGCACGACCAATTCCGAGATCCCTCAGCCTCGCTTCGCGCTCGCTGATCTGTTGAGCATCGAGCCCATGTCCCCCTTTCACTTTGCCCTCATTCAGCAATCGAAGCTCTTCGCGCATGCCTGAACGCGAGAAGATGCTTCTTGCAGTTTGAACAGTGGATTCAAGTCGATCGATTGCAGAGCGCAAGGTGAACAAAGTAACAACAAGAGACTTGATTAAGCGATCGCCTTCAGACCGGAATCGCTTCACATTCTCTCTCGGAATCTGGGCATCAGCTACGACTTCCAAAACCATGCGGATTTCTTCCAGCACACGCCAGGCTCTCCGTCTTGATTCTTCAGATTGTTTAAGGCGTTGATGAATGTCTATGGCCATCTTGTATATGTTCGTATGAACACTATCGAGCGCGCGTTTTAACTCAAATCAAATTGT
>JAFAXJ010000007.1 GCA_019241095.1 Verrucomicrobiota bacterium
TCCTGTGCCTGCTTCAACAGGGCAATATGAGCCGTCGTAGGCGGATTGAACGAACCGGGAAAAACGATCACGCCATCACGCGGCTCCGGCGAACCAGGAACAACAAAAGCACGCGACTCGGCCTCTGGATGAAGCTGATCGAGTAAAGTCTGGATGCGTTTAAGGCGCTGTAGAGTCCGCGTAGAGATAGATAACGTATCAGCCATGCTCTATTTTACCACGTTCACATAGGAGCCAGATCACACGGTTGAAGAATTTCATTCAGAAGAGCAACACAAAATTTCTCTCGGAGAGAGCTACCCTCTCTGTTCACTCGTCCACAACACACCCTGTAACATAATCCTATTGCGTAAACGGCCTTCCTTCATGTGACTATCATACCAATCATACGTTATGTATAATATACACGATAATATACATTTAGATATCTCTTATTATAAAGAAGGATAGTAGCATGACAAGCTTCTCCGTCTCGACTGCCACTCTCCGCGAACAGGCTCGTACCTTGCGTACCCTGCTTGAGGAACGCAAGGCAGCCCATCAAAGCATGTGGGCACGCCTTTCGAGTGACGCGGATGCCCTCCCTTCCGATTTACGCTCCTCGCACGAGATCGCGAATGCTCCCTGGAAGAGTGCCATTGAAACCCTCTACGAAAATTATGCTCAGATTGCTCTTTGCATGGAAGCCGCGGCAGATGCCTATGAGCATGAAGAGAAAGAGATCCAGATCTCTTTCACCCAATCATGAAGTGGATAGCGAAGAAAGAAACATAAAGGAATACCAATGTCTCTCTTTGATGATCTTGCCCATGCCATCGGACACACGGTCGAGAGTCTGGCGATGGATGTGGGAGCAGATGTCTACGAACTCGAAACTGTCATCAATGATCTTGCCGGCAACGGCATCGACGTTCTCTCCATCGGGGACCGGTTTGGACTCTCGGCTGCCAGCTTTTTGCGTCGTCTCGTCACGCTTCTGCATGGCGATCCACATGCGCAATTACTGAACTACATTACCCGCCCATTTCAACCGGTCAACGCCCTGCTCGAGGAACTGACGACCCAATGGGGGGCAGATGGCCCAGTTTCACCAGGAAACGGCTCAGATGATCAACACGCACATCTCCTCCGTCTATCAGGGCGACGGCACCTTCTCCTACAGCGGTCAGGCCGCCGAGGCGCTCTGGAAGACGCACCTGGAGTATCTGAGTTCTTTGCAGGAGATGGTCGATCATGCCCAGACCCAGCAGAGCCGTTATGCCACCCTTGGCGGCCATTTTCAAGATTTCTTGAGTGAAGCCCCGCGCAAAGTCTACAGCCTCTCAGCTCCGATGGCCGCTTTAGCCGTGCTCACTGTTGAAACCTCTCCGCCTGTACTTGATGAGCCACTTGTGCAGGAGACCGAACAAGGTATTGAGGCGCTCTGGGGAGATGAGGAAGCAACGCCGCCCAGCCCAATCTCCGTGGTCATTCTCGTTCTCATCGCGCTTCTCGCCCTCTTCCTGCTCATTGTGATCATTTTCTACTGGATAAAAAGCGCGGTTGACGACCACAATCATCAGCAGAAAAATACAACCGTACCACCGGTGAAGCACAAGGCGGTACCTACCGTTACGTCTGGTTCTGGTCATAACCAGCCAGTGAATCTTACTGATGCACAGAAACGTCTGCTCAACGATGTGAAATCGCGCCTGGGATCGGGTACCTACGACGATAAGGAGATCGAGGCTCTCATCCTTGCTGGCTATCTTGATCCCAACGCCATTGCCGCCATTATCAAAGATGGAAGATTCGCCACCTTCAACGATGCCAACATCGCTAGCATGATGAACGCCTTGACGGATGCGCAACAACTGAAGTTTGTGAACATCGTCGACCAATATCAAAAGGCACACCCTAGTTTAACCTCGCATCAGGTGTATAATTATCTGCGGTATACGAAGATGAAAGCGCAGTTAGCAAATTTAGCTGATAATATCACTGGCAACGATCCTACCGATCCTGTATCTCAGGCTATTGTTGGATTGTTTCCATCAAGGGCTGCAGATTTAAAGAAACGCCTGGATCAAAAGGTTGGAACGAGCATCGGGGGAGTTACTGATCCTTTTACAGTAAGGGATGACCAATTAAATGGATGGTATGCTAATTTGACGGGAGTATGGGGTGAGTGGGCAACAGTCAAACAATATTATCAACAAGGTAAGCTGCTTGATTACTCAATTTCATTTCCAAATCCGAGAGATGGAGAAGTTGATATAAAAATCAAAGAAGATAATGGTACCGGAACCATCGTGACAAAATGGGTAGAAGTCAAGAATGTGCAAAGTCCGAAAAATGCATGGAGTAAAGCATTAGACCAAGCTGAAAGATACATTACTATGGACCATGCCTCGTCTGTTATTATTGAGTTACCACAACAAGGCATACACGGAAATCCTGGTCCGACTAGACAGCAATTGAATAACTTATTGATCTTGGAGAGACGATATCCCGGTGTAACATTTGAAGTGCGTATGGGATCATCTGATCCACGATTACAGATACCATTTGATCCTCCTGTCAGTAACTGGGGGAAATATCTGCCATGATTAGTATTCTAACATCGTTGATAAAGTGCAAACAGAGCAGAAGGATTAAATTGACTTTTGAGTTATTCTCATCTAGTGATACTTGTAGAATTTGGAGATTCTTGGTGAGAAGCGATATTGAAAGATTATCTCTTGTCTTTATTAAGGATCTAGTTTAGACATACAACAAAAGGAGCGGATCCTATGAGCGATCTTGTCGGAGGTTATATTCTTTTCCCTCCTACCTTGAGTCGGACCGATTTAATTACAGGAACTTTGCAAGCAATGGAGTTAGTTCCTGATGAGTTCGAGGTAAGACTTCCTGAAGAAGACGGACTTCCCAGACTCCCAGAAGATGGTTTTCCTTTCCGAACCGAACAACCTCCCGAATACGCGTTAACGCTTCTTGCTCAGGAAGAAAGTGGTGTAATTAAGGGAAAAGGCTCCAAAAGCTCGGAGACCTTTTGGTTTGAACCTAAAATTGCATCCTATCCTGTGGTCAACATCTGGGTTGTAGACACAGCAATGTACTACAATGAATGGCCGAAGGATATCGAACATTTTGTTGAGCGATGGCTTCGACTTTGTGAACAAGGGCAGGCTGTGTTTGGTTACTTTAGCCAGTTTGAACATATGTTTGACAGAGAGTACCTGGAGGATCAAATTTTCCCTGCTTTGCAACATGAAGACCTGCCTCAACTTCTGGTAGCAGAGGTTAATTGGCTGATCTATCTGGGACCTGAACTGGCAGAGCGTTGGCGACAGGAGCAACCCCCTTTTCCGTCTCCTCCGCTCATCTCACAGGATTTACCATCAGGCGCTCACTTTTTTCGGACTAAGACCTCAGTCTTTGACTAGACTCTCTTAATAAGGAAAAACGATGGCAGAGTACTTTGGGGGATACATTTTTTTCCCCACCATTCCTGATCGCAATACCTTGATACAACTCGTCCTGGATATCATCGAAGCGTCGCCAACCGACACACAGGCGATAGAAGAGATCTGGCTCTATGATGGTGAAGATACTACTCCTACTGATCTACCAGCAGAGCAAGCACTCATTGAGCTTGCCAAAACAGAGGAAGGGGCTATGTATGTGCATACAAAAACACTGGAGGACGTAGCCTTCTGGTTCGAGCCTCCTGTTAAAGGTCATCAAACCATTACTGTTTGGGGATATAGTATGGGATTAACAAAGCGCAAAGACCGTGAAAATCTGGGAAATGTCAATGCATTTATTGACTCCTGGTTAGCATTATGTGAAAAAGGGAGAGCTGATTTTGGCTTTTTCGGGAAGTATCTGCAAACCATCGAGAAAACATACCGAGATCAAGTCCTTCCAGCCCTTTTAAACAATGATGTTGAAGCTCTCATGAGTGACATCGCCATCTACTGGCTTGTCTATTTAGGATCAGAGCAGGCCAGACGCTGGCGTCTACTCCACAAAGAGCTTCCGGCTTTTGATCGACAAACACTTCCCTCAGGAGCATTGTTTGTCCGAATGAGTAAGTACTTATACGATTAAATCAGGCAACTTCACTCTCATACCTCAAAGTAGAGAAAAACATATGAGTGATCTTGTCGGAATTTATCTTCTTTTTCCACCGGCCTTGAGTCGGACCAAATGAGAGAGATCACGATGCTGCAACAACTGGTATTAGAAACGGAAGGGTTTCGCTTTGCGTTCCATGTTGATTATGGACGAACAGATCAGCAATATCTGGGGATGACGGTAACCTTCCAGCTTCTTTCACCTCTCCCAGAGATGACTCTCTCTTCAGAAAGAACCAGCATAGCTGTTGCTGATCTTCATCATCTGCTAGAATATTTTGAGCAGCATATGACAAGGCTCAAAGAAAAGAATGGAGACGCAGAAGCAGATGTGTTTCTCAATTGGGAATTGGGTTTCCAGCTTCAGGCTCTTGCAGGCAATGTGGAACCGCCGATGGACGAAATGTTTAGTATACGTTGCCTGCTAAATGTCGGAAAAGGGAAAAATGGTCATCGGGTCTATGTCGGTGGTGAAAGTGATGTGACATTTGAGCAGGCGAGAGCTTTTATGCGCGACATTCAGTCATTTATCGATGAATTACCCAATCTTCATTTCGAAGTCGTTTTCGAGGAACCCGATCCAGAGGAATTGAGACGTATCGCCGATGCAAGTGGTTATGAGCAGCAAGATGCAGAGTAAGAAAATCTTGAAGGAAAATCTATGGGACCATTTTGTACAAGGGGTATTGACTGTAGAAGATGAAGAGCACATTCTCTACCCATATATTCGCCTGGCAAATGGGAAAACAATTCACATTTTATACGCTGGTATGAGGTCGGATGAAGAACAGGAAGAGGACCCGCTCAGCCGGCTCTTAGAGGTGAACAAATGGTATGAACTGCTCATCATCGTGCAGATCGGACTGGGAAGCGAGAAAAAAGTAACCTATTCACCCGCTCTCCCTCCTGGAACTCCCTTTAAACTGGCCACGACCGAAATTCAGGTGTTCTCCGAGGTAAGGAAACTGAATGTTGTTTTGCAAGGAATTATTCTTGATCTCGCCTGGAATGCAGCCAGCCAATCCTACCTGGCTGTCGCAGGGTCGCGTGTCTACACACATCGTTTTGTCCTGCTCGAGACGCCTATCGGTAAAATGGTCTTGAGCTATCAAGCGTTGCAGGAGCGATTGGGAGATCAAGCAGAACACCTCACCGTAGGTGGCTATCTCCAATGGGAGTGGTCTCGTCTCGATCTGCTCGCCATTGTTGCGAAACGTGATCCGATGTCAGGAGAGTGATTCTAGGTATGTTAAGATGACACGTCCAATCCCACCTGAATTATTAGCCCGCATCAAAGCACATGAACGCTGGCTGGAAACAACGAAAAGAGAAGGACAAGAATTGGCTGAGGCAGATGTGGATCTCCACGATCTAGATCTCTCAGGTCGCCATCTGGTAATGACAGTTTTGCCAGAAGCCAACCTGAATCGAGCCGTATTACGCAATGCAAACCTGAGCAATTCTAACTTGCGCTGGGCCTCCTTTGCCGAAGCCATACTTGATGATGCATGGCTTGTCGAGACCGTTACCGACCATGCCAACTTTACAGGAGCTAGCCTCCATGCAGTACGTGGCATCTCCCTGGAAGGACTAGAAGCAACTTTCCAGAAAGCAGATCTGACCGCAGGCAATTTCTATGATGCAAATTTTATGAAAGCAAACCTGGAATATGCCAATTTCAGTCAGGCAAATCTCCGTGAGGCATGCTTTTCTATGGCACAGATGGCCTATGCTACGCTCACTGGTGCTTCCTTTGGGCATGCTGACCTGGCAGGAGCAACTGGCCTAGAAAGTGCTATTGTCGAATGGATCGATATTGGCGAGGAAAACGTTCCTCAACGCCTGGAGGGTGAGATGGCGCGGCATTGGCTCCTTGAGGAAGCTGCAAAGCCATTCCCCAAGGGAGTAAACTTCACCTGACAGGAGGAAAATTCATGAGTGATCTTGTCGGAGGCTATCTCCTTTTCCCTTCTACTCTGCGTCGGGTTGATTTAATTGCTATCACATTGCAGGCAATGGAGCTAGGCCCAGGAGAGTTTGAGGTAAAACTTCCTGAAGATGGGCAACCCAGGACTGCTACGGATGGCTATCCTTTTCGGACCGAGGAACCACCTGAACAGGCGTTAGCTCTTCTTGCTCAGGAAGAGAGCGGAGTGATTGAAGGAAAAGAGTCCAGAATTTCAGAAGTCTTTTGGTTTGAACCTCCAATTGCTTCTTGCCCAGTTATTAACCTCTGGGTTGCAGACCGAGCAATGCGATACGGAGAACGGCCTCAGGAGATCGAGTCTTTTGTCAAACGTTGGTTACATCTGTGTGAGCAAGGTAAGGCTATGCTCGGCTACTTTAGCCT
>JAFAXJ010000187.1 GCA_019241095.1 Verrucomicrobiota bacterium
CCAACTCGAACGGAATCTCGTAAGAGCAACCATTGATCGATTCAAAATTCGTACTCCCTCTGTTGATCAACCAGTTGCGTTTTTGAGCGGCGGCAATCAGCAAAAGGTGGTGATTGGGCGCTGGGTAATATCCGATCCGAAGCTTTACGTCTTTGATGAACCTACCCAGGGTGTTGATGTTGCTACGAAATTGGAACTATATCGCGTTATTCGCGATCTTGCCGGTCGGGGAGCAGCTATCATTCTGCTCTCCTCAGATTTGTTGGAATTGATCGGATTAAGTGACAGAATTCTTGTAGTTTCGCGCGGAGTGATCGTTGATTCAGTTCCTTCGGTTGATGCGACCGAAGAGCGGATTGTTGGCAGTGCGGTCTCACAGAAGGCAGGTTTCGGAGTACCGGATACGCCCAGATCACGGCGAATGCTTGGATCACGTGCGCCATTGCTGCGGCGATACGGGAACGTCTTGCTTCTTCTTGTTCTGATGTTGAGCGTCGCCTTTTATACCTGTAGCAAGTCTAAATATTTCCTGACGGAACGGAATCTAGGTAGTCTTCTTCTACAACTAGTTCCGCTCGCATTCGCGTCAATCGGACAAATGATGGTCATTCTACTTGGGGGGATCGATCTTTCCGTTGGGCCAGTGATTAGCTTGACGACGGCCTTGGCATCGTACTTCTTACTTCCAGGGCTGGAACCGTTTGGAATTTTTTTATGCATGCTCGCTGGGCTCATCATCGGCGGCACAAATGCAATTTTAATTCTTGCATTGAAAATCCCTGATCTCATAAGTACTCTCTCTACCTACTCGATCGTTTTCGGGTTAGCGCTGTTAGTTCGACCAAGCCCCGGTGGGCATGTTAGTGAGGCATTCTCTGATCTTATAACGGCGCGTTTAGGTTGGGTACCAACGATCACGTTAGTCGTTATCATGTTGGTGCTGTTGGGCGAATGGTTGTTAGTTAAGAGCCGAGTTGGGATCCATTTCTATGCCGCCGGTGCGCGACCGGAAGCCGCCTACTTATGTGGCATTCCGGTAACTCATTTACGATTTGTAAGCTATCTATTCTCGGGTTTGATGGCAGCTGTCGCGGGGTTGGTTGTTGCCGCTCGAATAGGAAGCGGAGATCCCCAATCCGGAAGCCAGTTCACACTGTCGTCCGTCGCTGCTGTGGTAGTTGGTGGTACCAGTATTTTCGGCGGACGCGGAACTCTTATTGGAACCTTCCTTGCTGCGATTTTTTTAGTGCTTTTGCAGGACGCATTAAATCAGATTCATGTGACAGCCTATTATCAATATATCTGGACTGGGCTGTTATTACTAATAGCTGTGGCTTTCAAGGATTGAAGGACCGCATGGCATCTCCCTGAGGCTGCTATTGCCTACCCCGAGGCGAAGAAACACGACGGCAGAGCCTTGCTCTAGAGTGAGTGACTCAACACTCACCTGGCCCTGGCTCATCCGGTAAGTTCTCTTTTGTCAGTTCTCCGTTGATAGTCCTCCAGATGCCTCGAGTATTTCTGTTCAGCAACGGTTCGGGTAAGAGATCTGGCGGCGCGTTTTGAAGGCATATTGGTCGCGCAAATCTAAATATCGCGGCGGTTCCGACCGACGTGAAGCGGCTATCAGTTGTCGCAGGAAACGGCCCACCGTGCTGCATGGCCGGACAAACTTCAACACCGGTAGGATATCCGTTCCAAATAATCCTGCCTGCCTTTTTAGTCAAAATTGAAGATAACGCCCGGGATGCAGCATTGTCCTCCGGTTCTGCATGGATGGTTGCCGTCAACTGACCTGTTAAGTCCTGAGCTAACTGAGTGAGTTCCTCCATGTCAGTGCATTCAATCAAGACAGTCGCCGGTCCGAATAGCTCCTCACGTAGCCGTGCTTCAGCGCTGAATTCTTGAAATTTTGCGTTCACGAGGGCGACTGGCCCTTTCATCTCCAGAAAACGTGCTACTTCACCGACAGATTTCTGAAAGCGTTGCTCAATGGATTCGGTAAGCATCTTGCCTCCAGGATAAGAGGATAATTCCTTAGCGAACAGTCTCCTGAATTCATTGAAAGTTTTGCCGCCCAGCCCGCAAACCAGACCCGGCTTCGTGCAGAACTGACCCACACCAAGGGTAACGGAAGCAGCTAAATCCTTTGCAATACGGTCAGCTCGTTTTTCTAGAGCTGCAGGTAAAACAAACAGGGGATTTAGACTTCCCATTTCTGCGAAAACCGGAATCGGATGGGGTCGAGACGCCGCTGCTTCGTACAGCGCACGTCCTGCTCCGAGTGAACCAGTGAAACCGACTGCGCAAATCTCCTTGTGAGTGACTAATTCCAGCCCGGCTTGGGTACTGGTATCGGAGAGCATCGAGAATACGCCAGTCGAAACACTGCACTCGGAGATTGCTCTGTCGATTGCTTCAGCCACGAGTCTTGAGGTGCGCGGATGACCGGGATGGGGTTTTATCACCACCGGACACCCAGCAGCCAGCGCGGAAGCGGTATCGCCGCCTGCCACCGAGAAAGCCAGGGGAAAATTGCTTGCAGCAAAAACCGCCACAGGCCCGAGCTGGACGAGCATCCGACGGATATCAGGCCGCGGAAGTGGCGTGCGATCTGGGAGCGCGACATCGATCCTGGCGTCTATCCAGGATCCTTCTCGAACCAGTTCAGCAAACAGGCGGAGCTGATTCACCGTGCGTGCACGTTCTCCTGTCAATCGAGCTGGCGAAAGGGCGGTTTCTTCCTGGCAGACCGATATCAATTCGGCCCCTAGAGCGTTAATCTCGTCTCCTATTCTATTCAGAAAAGCGCTCAGCTGTTCAGGAGGAAGGGAAGCATAACTTCCTGCGCGTTCCATGATATGATCTAGTTCTTTGCTCATGATTGGTCGTTCTCCTTTTGATCATCGCGCTCTTGACCTGCGAGCGCCAGATCGAGTTTGTCCCCCTTGAGAGTCTGGGGACTACCAATTGGCTGGATAGTGATCGCAACCTTGTCTGCTCACCAAAGATTCGCCCGAAGGGCTCGATCGTGATACCGGAGACCCGCATAAAGCTCAAGCGCAGGCGGCTGCGACCATCACCGGCAGATCAATCGCGAGCCGCGCGGCTGCGCAGTTGGTCGACGAGGACCGCAATCAACAAAATGGCTCCGCGGACCAGATACTGGTAAAACGCAGAGACGTTTAGAAGGTCCATCACGTTTTCCGCTGTCCCCATGATAAGCACCCCAATGGCCACGCCCGAAATGGTCGCACGACCCCCCATCAGCGAAACACCACCCAAGACGCAGGCTGAGATCACATTAAGCTCGAACCCTTGCGCGGCGTTCGGCTGGCCGCTGGTGATCCGGGAAGCGAGGATGACGCCTGCCAGGGCGGCAACGGCGCCTTGGATGGCAAAAATCAAAACTCGAGTGCGTTCGACTTTGATCCCAGCCAGCCGGGAAGCTTCCGGATTCCCACCAATCGCCAGAGTGTTGCGTCCGTACACGGTCTTGTTCAGAAGGACACCGAACATGATGAAGCAAATCAGGGTCGTCCAGATCGGCATTGAGATCCCAAGAAAGGCCGTTCCTGCCAAGTAGATGAAGGCCTCATTGCTGACCCCAACAGCTTGGCCCCCTGATGCAATAAACGCCAACCCGCGCACGATTTCCATCATGGCCAGTGTGGTAATGAGCGCGTTTATCCGAAGATAGGCAATGATCGATCCGTTAGCAAACCCGATCAGTGCGCCTGCCAACACGGCAGCGGCGACGCTGATGACCACGTTATCCGTGGCGTTTAATATCATCGCGCAGAGAACGCCGGCAAACGCGACCATCGATCCAACCGAGAGATCGAAGTCGCGCGATGCCAGACAGAACATCATCGTGCAGGCCACCATCCCAATCTGCGAGACGGACAGCGCCAGCCCCAGCAGATTTTCGATAGACAGAAAATGGGGCACCGCGATTGAAAGCACGACGAAGAGCAGCAGGAAGATCAGCACCAAACTGAACTCATCTATCAATTGCAAAAGTTGGCGGTGTTGAGCGCTTTGCGTGCCCGGTTCTGCGGGGTGAGGTACGCTGACTTTTTCGTCCGTGGTCACCTTCATTTTACTTTATCCTCTATGGGAAGGGCTAATTTTAAAACGCGCTCTTCGTTTGCATCCGACCGAGACAACTCGCCGGACACGCTTCCTTCACGCATCACAATGATTCGGTCTGAAATGCCCAAAACCTCCGGTAATTCACTAGAAACCACGATGACCGCACAGCCTTGTTCAGCAAGTTGGTACAGGATTTGATAGATTTCGTTTTTTGCCCCGACGTCAATCCCTCGGGTTGGCTCATCCATGATCACCACCTTCAAAGCAGGTTCCGCTAACCAGCGTCCAAGGATTGTCTTTTGCTGGTTACCGCCCGATAGAAAACGTATTAGCTGGCGCCGGCCAGGCGTCTTGATCCGCAACCTCTTTATGAACGTGTCGGCGGTTTGAGCTTCACGCTTAGCGTTTACGAAAATTCCCCAGCGCAGGTAACCGCGGCGGCAGCTGATGTTAATGTTTTCGGAAACCGACCGAATAGGGACGACTCCTTCCTCCTTGCGATCTTCCGGGCAGAGCACAATGCCCTTACGAATGGCGTCGGACGGCCGTCGAATCCGCAGGGGTTTGCCGTCCAGCGTGAGCTGTCCCTTCTGCGCCTTGTCTGCGCCGTAAATTAAACGCATTAGTTCACTGCGCCCGGCTCCGACCAAGCCAAAAAAGCCCAAAATCTCACCGCGACGCACTGAAAAGCTGGCCGGCTGCTTCAGCTTCGGTCCTACCAGCTCTTGCACCTGCAGCCGCGACTCCCCCAATGGCCGAGCACGATAATCGTAAATATCTTTAATTTCACGGCCCACCATTTGACGCACGAGCAACTCGCGGGTCAGCCCCGACATGCTGCGATGTGAGACGACCGTTTGCCCGTCTCGGAGGATGGTGCAGGCGTCGCACAGATCAAAAATCTCATCCAGCCGGTGTGAAACATAGATGAGAACCCTTCCTTGGGCCTGCAAGTCCTTGACTAACCGGAACAGAACCTCGGTTTCCCGATGAGAGAGACTGCTGGTCGGTTCATCAAGAGCGATGATCTTGGCTTCCCTCAGTAAAGCCTTGCAAATTTCCACCATTTGGCGCTGGGCAATCGAAAGACGGGCCAACCTAACGGTCGGGTTTAACGAAACGCCCATCGCTTTCAGGCGGGTGCGCACGAACTCCATAGTGACGCGTGCCCGGACAAAACCAAAGCGGTTTGGTAAATGGCCGAGGAGCAGGTTTTCGGCCACGCTCAGGTGCGGGACGTATTGCAATTCCTGATGGATGATCGCGACACCGGACGCGATGGAATCGGCAGCGCTGGCAAAATGTCGGGGTTGGTTTGCGATGCGCAGCTCTCCCCCATTGGGCTGGTATTCTCCACCCAGTATTTTAAGGAGCGTCGACTTACCGGCGCCATTTTCTCCCAGTAGCCCGTGCACTGAACCGGCATCCACCGCAAAGGTGACTCCGCTGAGTGCCTTCACCCCCGGAAAGAGCTTCGTGATGTCGTTGAACTGAAGATACGCAGACATCGTCTGGATCGGTGAATGATTTAGCAAACGCAAACGGCTGGCCGCCTTCGGTGACACGCTGGTTCAGGGGTTGAGCGCTGACTCAGTCTCAACCCGGGTGTGCCGGTCAGGTTTCCTCAGGGGTGATTCAAACACCGAATTCAGCGCGAACCGCTTTCTGATTTTCGCGGGTCATCAGCTTGCCCTCCGTCAGGGTGAGCTTAGCAGGTTCTTGATTCTTTGTGATCCAATTGTACATATCAATTGCAGTTTCGTAGCCGTGGCGCTTGGGACTGATCAATACGGTGCCGAAGAACCCGGTCAGCTCGGGTTTGTCAAATTCATTGATCGCTGAAGCCGCACCCCCGATACCCACCCCGATCATGCTGTCGGCTTTAAAACCACGGCCCTCGGCGGCACGCACCGCGCCGAGCACCGCCTCATCGTTCAGGCCGAAGGCAACCCATTTCTTAAATTTTGGATTTTTGATGATCGCGATGTTCGCTGCATTGAACGCGCTCTCGGTGTCAGTCTTCGCTTGGGGGGTATCGATGATGTTTGCCTGGGGAAAACCACCTGCCAGAAGAGCTTCGGTCGCGCCCGAGGTACGGTCATGAGCCGTTGGCAGCTGTTCGTAAGTGACACGAATCGCGCCGACCTCGTCCATGTTCCAGCCGCGCTTTTTTATCTCGTCAACAATCGCCTGGCCGACCTGTTTGCCAATGTTGTGCGCCGAGATTCCCATATGCGGAACGCTCTCGATCGGATTGCCCTTGCCGTCCACCAACCGGTCGTCGACCGTCATCAGTTTAAGACGATCCACTTTTGATTTGGCGACGATGCCCGGGCCCAGCTTTACGTCGGGAGGACAGATGACGTATCCCTGGGCTTTCTGAGACGCGAGGTTGTCGATGGCGGTCATGACCTTCTCGCCGTCGACCGCGCCGATTTTGATTACCGTGAATCCTTTTTCCTTGGCGGCCACATCGGCCCATCGCCATTCATCCTGAAACCACGGTTCTTCTGGTTGTTTCACCACGAACCCGATTTTCACATCTTCAGCCGTCAAATGGCTGACGCACAACAGGCTGAGGGCTCCAGTGACTAATGCAGTCATGAAGCCCCTTCTATTATTATTTGATTTCATAGCAAGTACTGCATCGTGCCCGACGGCTTGCGACGTCGCCGCAAACGCCAAAGCGCAACTATCATTTGCCCTCCGGGCAGAAACCGGCTGGACCGAGTTGAAAAGAATCTGGCAAAATTCCGCATTTTTGAGGGAAGGTAGGAGAATACCTGATGACACATTATACTACCTCGCGGCTTCCGATTTCGAGGGTGACCCGGATCCCTCTCGGAGGTCTTGCAGTTGTTCGCTCGCGCCGGGGTGCGAGCGGTTAAGGTGGAGAACTTGTTCGAAAGAGGCGATCGCTGAATCGAGGTCTCCCAAACCTCGTTGGGCCAAGCCGAGGAGGAACGCCGCTTCAGCCTGCTTTCTGGCTTGCAGGTCTTCATCAAAGACTAGGATCAAGGGCAACGACGTTGCAAAATAATCGATCGATGCGGATTCTGTCTTCATGTTTCGGGCGTAAGTTGCCAGCCCCTCGAAGAGCGCCTTGGCTTGCTCAGGATGTCCAAGCTCGGTCAGCGAAAGGCCACGGTAGAACGTAAGAGGCGAATACGCCGTGACGCTCATCTCGAGGAAGTCACCCGTCTCACCCGCACTCAGCTCGAAATGCGTTCGAGCCTTTTCCGGCTCGTGCAGCGCCCGGTAGGCGCGCCCTTTCCAGTAATTCACGTCGGCCTTGGCCTGCAAGTAGTGGTACGCCTCGCCAAGCGTCCGCGGTGGGTCATACGCACCCTCGAAATGCATGAGGGCCTGATCCGCTAAATCGTTGCGGAGGGCTTTGCGTCCAAGTCTTATCCGGCTCGCTGTGTACTGTCGAAGCACCTGACCCTCACCGCCTTCCCACGGGTGAAAACGGCGCCCCTCCATCAGTTGAAGTGCCTCCTCTGGCCGGTCAAGCAAGTTAAACAGCACCGCGACTTCAGTCGCTAAATCATCCCGCTGAGCGACCAGGTCCGTGCGCGCCAACAGGAACTCCAGGCGCTCTGCGGGAGGGTCGTTCAGCTTCTTTCGAAGTTGGTCGTACTCGAACAAAATTCGTGCGTCGGTTGGATCGAAGGCAAACGCCTCCTTGTACATCTCGCGCGCCGCCTGGCCATCTTTTCGGACATTCCAGTAGGCGATCCCAAGGTTGCGAAGCACTATCGGGAAAGGAGAGTCAGCGGTCCGGGCTTTTTCCCAGGCGACGATGGCGTCCTCGTGCCGTTTGGCGTCAAAAAGGAAATTGCCGAGTGCATACCCGGCATTCCGCGCAGACCCGTTCTGTTTCAGTGCCCACTCCAACACGATTTGCTCACGAATGCGCGAGGGGAACAGGTATTCGGGCGAGCTTTGCTGAGCTTCCGCCAGTGCCTTTCGAGAACCTTCTTCGTAGCCCAGACGCTCCCAAAGCCAGGCTGCCACAAATCTGGTGAGCGCGGGAACGCTCGCTCGGGGGTTTGGGGTTGCCGTCGCCGCCACGGGTGTTCTGTCGTGAAGCGCCAAGAGATCCAGCGCTTCCGTATAAAATCCGCCGTCCACGTAATCAAAGACCAAGTCCAAAATGATCTGCGCGTCGTTTCGGCAGCCCTCGATAAAACGATCAAACTCGCCCGACCATCTCGCCATCTCATAGCGCGCCCACTGATCGAGGGGATCATGCGCAAGTAATCGCGAAAGTTCCCGTTGCGCCACGTCGGCCTCTCCCTTTTGCCGGTGGATCAGGGCACGCACGATAACCGCGTGATTGTGGTCCTGATTGGTAATCAAGACCAAATCCAGATGATTAAGCGCTTCCTCAAACCTTCCGGCGCGGCAATCCAAAAGGGCCAGCCAGTAGTACGCTGGCGAGCGCCACGCGTAATCCCAGGTAGCTTTGTAAAAGGCCTCGTACGCTTTCTCGTCATCACCCAGGAACTGCCGAGTCACCCCTGCGTAATAGAATGCCTCTCCGGTGATGGGGTTGGGATGCCTCTCGGTCAGACGGGCGTTCGCGTACTCAAAATGCTCAATGGCTTCCGCAAATTGGGCCCTTTCCAGGCAGCGGCGTCCGAGGGCTGTCCGGCTGCGGGCGTCATAGGCGTCGCGTCTCAAGGCCTCGGCCCAGTAGGCCTCCGGGTCACGGGTCGGGTGCCGATATTGTTCCAGGTGTTCGCCGATGAGGAACAGCCCTTCATTGGTTGCGACCTCGGCAGGCAGGGGCGGCGCCTTTGCCGGGGGAGGGATTCGCACCTTCACACGGTTCGGCTCCGGGCGGTAGTTCAGAACGGCCTTGCCCTGGTGGTTTTGGACTGCAAGGCGGAGTGCGGCAGGGTCCTCGCCGCGAAGGAGGCACTCGTCGTTCTGCCATGGCTTTCCAGGCTCAACGTCAATCGTGAGATCAAGCAGGCGCTGGCAATTTTCAAGGAGCGTAAGCCGGGCGCTTCGGAGTGGCGCGGAGACGGCAACCGCCGCTTGGATGCGGCGGTCGGGTTGGACGTGAAGACGAATTGCGGCTCGGGTGTTCGCGCACTGTACCGGGCCGATCTGCTGGATAGGCCACCAGTACTGGGAGAATGTCTTCGTCTCGTACGGGTACAAGTACGTAAAGTCCGGTTGGTTATCGGTGTAGACGCCCGCCATCAATTCCACGTAGGGCCCAGCGTCATCCGAGAGTTCCCGGTCCCAAGCCCACCCAAAGGCATGATTGCCCCAGGTCCATTGTTTCTTCCCGGGCGAAATGTGGCGATTAGCCACGTGCACAAAACCGCCTTTGGCCTGGTAATCGTACCCGCCAAAGAAATCGTAGCGGGTCTGGACGATCATGTAACTCGTGGGCACCAGGATATTCTTGTACCAGGTTAAATCGTTTGCTCCCGGCCGCTGAGCGTAGGAAATCCCGTAGTAGGCGTTTTCGGCAATCGGGAAGGAACTCATCGAACGCTTTGCGTGGTCTGCAACATAGCGCACATCCGGGGGGAAGAAGCTTTGGTATTGGTCGTGAACCCGGGCTGCTACGTTGGCCCACCACAAAAAAGTCTGGGTCATGGTGGTGCGGTTGAACAAGCGCACCCGCAACTCTATGAGCGAAGAGCCTGGCCGGATGCGAACGCCGTGCATCCCTTTCAGCCGCTTCATGGGATCGTGCTCCGACATCCACACGGTGCAAGCGCCGTCTGCTTCGCGTTCGAGTTCAACGTCGGTAGGCATGAACGTGCCGGGCCGATGGTGTTGGGGCCAATTGAATTCAACTCCCCCGGAAATCCAAGGCCCGACAAGGCCGACGAGGGCGGGCTTGATGACGTCTTGGCGGTAAAAGAAATCGTAGTCGTTATTTGATTTATCTTGCGCGACGTGGATGCGTCCGCCGATCTCAGGGAGCATCATCAATCGCAGGTAATCGTTCTCCAGAAAAGCCGCGCGGTAGGTAACGGACTTCGGACGGTCCTGAACCTTGTCGATGAAAGGAATGGGATAAACTTTTCCGCTTGACCCTTGGTAAACCCTCTTCTCGAAGAACATCGGGTGGATCTCAGGCCTGCCGACGGGATAGCTCGGAATGGTAGCAGTCGAGAGCCTCACGTTTACCGGCGCCGTTGCACCTGGATATACTGGGGGGAGTTGCATTCGTACGACGGCCCTGGGTTAATTAAAGCCGCCCTCACCGATCGCCCTGACACCTGTAAAGGGTGCGATTTTTATGCGGGTTCGATGGGGAACACTGGTCATCATGATGGGCCGCACCAGCGCTTTGGTCCATGGACAGTTGACCGAAATACCTGGACAATATTACTGTCGCTTGTGAAAATTCGACCAAAGGTTCTCGAGGGTTTTCCCGGACAGCGCTTGACTGTTCTTCCTCCTCCGGCCCTTGCTCGTGCGACGTCATTACCGGTCTGCAATCACTTGCTTCCGACGCGGATTGGCAGGTTCGACGCCGCAGCTTGCCATTTCGTCGAGCGCGCAGAGGGAGCCGAAGACCACATCCTGATCGGTTGCCTTGGAGGGGCGGGGACCGCACAAATCCACAGCCGTTCGTGGCGGTTAAGGGTGGGACACGTCATCGTGCTGCCTCCAGGAGTCTACCATCGCTATTGGGCAGATACACGGTCGCCCTGGACAATCGTCTGGGCCCATTTTCGCGGCGATTTGGCGACGGAATATTGTAAAGCCCTGGGGATTACGATAGCTAACCAGCGATTGGAGATCGTGGACATCCACAAAATTGCTGCGGCCTTCGAAGAGATGTACCGCTATGTTCTCGGTGGGTACGCCGACAGTGATCTTCTGGGGCTGTCCATATCGCTCGGGCGTCTGTTAGGCCTTTGCCGGATCTACCAAAAGTTCCCGGAGGTGAGGGTCCCACGCGCTGAGGATCGAGTCTTGCGAGTAATTCAGTTCATGTGTGAAAACGTGGACCGAAACTTGGATTTGGAGACGTGCGCCCGGACAGCGGGATCGTCGCGTTCGTATTTCAGCCAGGCCTTCAGGCGCCAGACAAACGTTTCGCCGATGGAGTTTTTTTCTCGATTAAAAATGGCACGAGCCTGCGAAATGTTGACCAACCCTGAGGAGTCCGTCCAGGAGATAGCAAACAGGTTAGGATTTTCAGATCCATTTTATTTTTCGCGGTCCTTCCGAAACCGCCTAAATCTTTCGCCCACCCAGTACCGAAAAGAGTACCTGGCTCGAGCGACGGGAGATAAAGAATAACTCCGCCTGTAAATGTTAGTGTTGCAATTTCGAATTGAGGTGTCCCCTCGCGGCTCTTGCACTGGGCGTAGTTGACCGCCTGGGTACGGCGAAGTTCACGTCGGGTTTGGCGGAGATGAAGCCGGACGGGTGTCGAATGGTCTCGATCGTCGAACGCACGAGAATATCCAGTAGTTCCTCATGTGTTCGCAATTACTCCTGTATTCGACTAAGAAATTATAGGAATACAGAACCCGCCTAAACAAATTCGCTCAGACGCTTGACCATGGGTAGCAGCGAAACCCGCAATCCACGTCGAGACGGCCGGTTGCGTGCGGGTCAACTCGGGATACCTGCCTCTTCTCGTAATCGCGGCGGCATGCCGCCCGCTTTCGACGGCATTTACTCGACTTCGTTTATTAGTGTACCGATTGGCTGGATGGTGATCGCAACCTTGTCTCCGGGTTCTAACGTGAACTCGTTTGGTGGAACGATTCCTGTTCCGGTCATGAGGTAAGCTCCTGTCGGGAACTGCAGTTCCCGATACAGGTATTCTATAAGTGTCGCGAAAGTTCGTTTCATTTTGCCGATAGTTGTTGCACCTGTGAAATGAGCAGCCCCGTTTCTGTGAATCACGATTTCAATAGCGATGGAATTGTCCAGTGGTTCTTCATAGATCAGAATTCCTGGGCCAATGGCGCAACTACCATTGTAGACCTTGCCCTGCGGCAGATAGAGCGGGTTCTCACCTTCGATATCCCTTGAGCAAACATCATTTCCAATGGTGTACCCTGCCACTTGACCTTCTCTGTTTATTACCAAGGTCAGCTCGGGTTCAGGGACGCTCCAATGAGCATCGCGACGAACCCGGATCTTACCCCCTGTACCAACAACTCGGAACGAACTCGATTTGAAAAACAATTCCGGCCGTTCCGCCGTGTAAACATTGCGATAAAACCGCCCAGCATCAGTCTCTTTTGATTCTTCGAAACGAGCTTCCCTGCTGATCTCATAGGTTACGCCGGCTCCCCAGACTTCCTGAGAACCAATTGGCG
>JAFAXJ010000504.1 GCA_019241095.1 Verrucomicrobiota bacterium
ATACACTTTTCTCCTCCCTTATGCTGGACACAATTCGCAAACGCCAAAGAACACTACTGACCATTATCACCTTTGTCGTTATCGTCGCGTTCGCATGGTTCTACAACCCGGCGAGCTTCCGCCGCGGCTCAAGACCGGATGGGAGCATAGGCAAGCTGGATGGCCGAAGCGTCACAGTAGCCGATGTTCAGAAGATTGGGCGGAATGTGCAGCTGGCGAGCGCGCTGGGTTACACAGATCTGTTGCAGGGACTGGTTACTGATGGACGTACTCAAGACCAGGAGATCCTGAGCTTCGCGTGGAACCTGCTCATTCTGCGCGCAAAGGCAAAAGAGCTGCAAATACAACCTACTGCCGACCAAATTCGAAACGCTGAAAAGGCCTTGGCCGCCTTTCAAACCGATGGCCAGTTTGATGTTGCGAAATATCAACAGTTTGTCGACAGGGCCTTGAAGCCCAACGGTATGACGGCGGGGGACCTGGACGAGGTTGTCGCTGATAATCTGCGCTTCGCGGCCGTCGGTCAGTTGGTGAAAAGCCCGCTTCCTGAAGGCATCCTGCGCGGCTTGTTTGAGCAGCTGAACCAGAAGTTATCAGTTGCAACGATTCAATTCAAACGTTCGGATTTCATTTCTTCGGTTTCGGACGAGGAAATTAAAAACCACTACGAACAGCAGAAGCAAAGTCTCCAAGCTCCCGAAAAGCGCCGGGTTGAATATGTATCATTCGCGTTAAATCCGGAGCAGCAAAAACTGCCCGACAATCAAAAGGTTTCGTTGAAAAAGGTGTTAGCTGAACAGGCCGATAATTTCGCGCAATCCGTGCTTCAGAATCCCGCGGCTTTTGATCAGATAACGCATGAAAAAGGTCTTACCGTAAGCAAGACCGGTTTATTTTCGGCTGATAAACCGGACCCATTGTTTGCGCAGAGTCCGGTCTTAGTCCGCGAAGCTTTTTCCCTCACCAAAGAGAACCCAACCAGCGACGTATTGGAATCGCAAGGCGACTTTTACGTCATAAGATTGGTCGACATCCAACCGAGCCGCCCGCTGACCTTTGATGAAGCCAAAGATCAAATCACAACGACTTTGAAGGACGAAAAAGCAACTGCTGCCCTGAAAAGGAAGGCGGATCAGGTCCGCCAACAAATTCTTCTAGCAATGCAAGGCGGGAAGACGTTTGCGCAAGCAGCAGAACAAGCTGGAGTCAAAATCGATACACCGGCTCCATTTTCATTGAGCGTTCCTGGGGAGAGCAGCGCGCTTGCCGAAGTCTGGAGGTCCAAAAACATCGATCTGAATCCGGGTGATACTTCACAGCCTTTGATCGACCTGAAGGGCGGTGTAATCATTCATCTTATATCGAAGACGCCGATTGACGAAAGGCAATACGAGGATTTCAAGAAATCTCAATACGCGTTTCAGAACCAGCAATACCAGACTATCGCTTTCAGAGACTGGTTAAGAACGGAACAGAAGAAGTCTGGTATGCCCCCTCTGTTTGGCGGTACAGCTGGATGAACGAGCCCCCGTAATGAACGCTTGGTCATCCTAATGGACGGTTTTGACCGTTGCGGACGTTGGTGCCGATGGACGGCTCAAACTTTGATGGACAATACGATCCGTAAATGGACGAGATAGAATCCTTATTCGATGACGCTAATGGAGATCTCGCAGTGGGAGATCTGCCCAGCGCAATTGAGAAATACCGGATGTGCGTTGAAAAGGCTCCTGATTTCTTTGACGGCTGGCACGCTTTAGGAATGGCATTGATGAAGCATGGTCAATACGAGGACGCGATCGATGCGGGGAAAAAAGCAGTAGAATTAAGCCCTAACGACCAGCTTGCCTGGTCTAGTCTTTCGCTGTTCTATGTTCGAAATAATCAGATTAAAGAAGCTGAGGCGGCCGGAACCAAAGCTCGGATTTTGTCCTGGGGCGGAAAGATCAAGCGCGAATAACAGTTGAGATATTTTGTTACAACTGCCATTGCCTACACAAATGGCGACCCGCACATTGGACACGCATATGAGATCATTCTCGGCGATGTGATTGGGCGTTATCACCGGACCTTTAACGGGAACGCTTTTTTCCTCACAGGAGTAGATCAGCACGGGCAAAAGGTTCAGCAAGCGGCGCAAAAGATTGGCGTCGCTCCCTACGACTTCGTTCGGGGTCTAACCGATAAGTTCCTTGCTCTATGGAACAAGCTGGAAATACAGAAAGATGGCTGGGCTGCCACTACCGATCCGCGACATAAAAGAGCGGTTCAGAAAGTCTTGCAAGAGCTTTATGATCGAGGCCAGCTGTTCAAACAGCGTTACTCTGGCTATTACAGTGTTCGTCAAGAACAGTTCCTTACTGACAAGGAACGCAACGAACAGGGTGAATTTGGTCCAGAATGGGGGGAAGTTATCTTCTTTGAGGAAGAGAATTGGTATTTTCCCCTCGCAAAGCATAAAGAATGGCTCAGGAACTTCGTTGAGACTCACCCCCATTTCGTCATTCCAGAGTTCCGCAGGCAGGAGCTTCTGAACGCGATTGATAGGCTTTCTGGGGATCTTTGTGTGTCCCGGCCTAAAGAAAGGCTTTCGTGGGGCATCGAATTCCCTTTCGATCCCGATTACGTAACGTTCGTCTGGTTTGACGCTTTGCTGAACTACTTGACATTCGCCGGGTACCTCGCCGAACCCGGGTCTGGTCTACCGGACTTTGGTGAACTATGGCCCTGTCGGGGTCACATCATAGGCAAGGACATCATGGTGCCTGCGCATGGAATCTACTGGCCGATCATGCTGCATGCGATGCAGTTTAGCGATGTTCAGATGCCTCGGCTGGTTGTCCACGGATGGTGGAACGTCGAAGGTCATAAAATGAGTAAGAGCCTAGGGAATGTTATCGACCCAGACACTCTGGCGGATGCGTACGGACCTGAGGCATTGCGCTATTACTTAATGCGAGACGTCGTGACTGGACACGATGCTGATTTCAGTGAGGAACGGTTGGTCTTACGATACAACACTGATCTTGCAAATGACTTGGGAAACCTGATTAATCGCACGATCAATATGAGTCAGAGATATCGGAAGGGTGTCTTGGCTCAGCGAAACAGTCCGGTAGCAGGTTTTGCCGAACACACCTCGCGCGCCTTGGCTAACTACCGCGACAGGTTCGAGCAATACATGGTCAACGAGGCTATCGAAGCCGCTTGGGATCTGGTGAGTCGCGCAAATGCCTTGGTCGAACAATCCGCTCCCTGGCACATGGCAAAAGATCCAGGTCAGAAAGATCAACTTGATGCGGTACTCTATACCTTGGCGGAGACTTGCCGAATATTGGCGCTACTTGTCAGTCCGATCCTTCCTTCTGCTGCTGAGCGGATCCTTTCACAATTGAAAGCGAGTGATTTTCGGGGAACCGCATGGGGTGAATTACCAGATGGTCACGTCCTTGGATTACCCACACCGATATTCCCCCGCATTGAGCAGATCAACGACTACTGACCCAAAACGGGGTAGAAACCAAAGTCGGGACAGCGCGCGGAGCAAGTCGCATAATCCCAAAGGTGCGACCCGCCCGAAATTTCTCACAGCCAGAGCAGGGAGGGTTCAGACCTCTGTGCTGCTACCGCGTGAGCGTTCCGGAAGAGCGCATACAGGAAAAGCTCCTGACCAACTCAGGACTCGAGCGGTACCCGTTTGGGAACAAGCACGAAGAAAGTAGCGCCCTTTCCTTTTTCGCTTTCTAGCCAGATCCGGCCCCCATGAGCTTCCACGGTAGAACGGGCAATTGCCATTCCAAGTCCTGTTCCACCTTGCTTTCCATAGCTCGTAAAAGCTTCAAAGATTCTTCCACGAATCTGGTCCGCAACTCCCGGTCCCGTATCAGCGAC
>JAFAXJ010000651.1 GCA_019241095.1 Verrucomicrobiota bacterium
ATTAACCTTAGATCCACAATGTTGACCGTGAAATTTGCAGTGTTTTTACCCTTGGCCACTATGGTCTTTCTTGCTTCCGTGTCCGGACTTGCGGATTCTCCAGCCAGTCCGGACCTCGTCAGGGCTGATTACGAGGGGACTTTGGGATCCAATCGCATCCAGATGACTCTCCTTGTTCAGCATGGAAAGCTGATCTCACCAAGCCACTATTTCTATCAAAAGGATCGTACCGACATTCCACTAAGTGGAACCACTGGAACCACTCTTATTTTGATTGAACCCAGCGGGAGCACATTCACTTTGAAGTTCAAAGGGAATGGCAATAAAGAGGATCATTCGGTGACGCTGGGCGACAGAGTTGGACTGTTGGGAACGTGGACTGGCAATGATGGAATGACCTACCCCGTAGCTCTCGGTGTCCTCTTTGTGGGTCCTGCTCCTGCCGAACCTTCCAACTGCCATTGTCCCGAATGACTTAATATCGGCCCTGGAGCAAGCAGCCTAGGGGTTCAATTGCAAAACGCCGGCTCCTTTTAGAAAATCCACTCGATCATTCCACAACTCTGTCTGGGGGAGATCGGCTTAAAGGACGCTGACTTCGCTTGAACCGCGCCTGTTGCTTTTCCAAATGATGATCATGGCGCTATGGTATTGCCAACAGTCACTCTGGGCATAACGGAGGCGTCAGCGATCCTGAACCCTGGATGCCGCGCACGCGAAGTTGCCCGTAGGCGGGCAGATCATGGACGTAACAGCGTTGCCAAAAGACTTCGGGCAAGACTTCGGCAATGGAGCGTTTGAGCCCAGGATGATCATCACTTGAGCGCCAGGATACCACTTTTTAAACCGCTGCTTTTCCAGTTTGCGCAGGAACTCTTTGCAACTGGTCGCAGTCTCCCGATTAGCTAGGTTAGGGACTGCATGTGAGGTCTGCTCGGTTTGCTTCTTTGGCACTGGTCAATTTGCTAGGTAAGCTGGTTCGAAAACAAAGATTCTGGTCACTCGCTGATCGAAAAGAGTGCTTTGCTTTCGAAGTAGCCAGCCTAATCTCAAATTGGACGCGAGGCGATGTTTTCGCACGCCGGCAAGTTGTCTTTTTTAATGCTTTTTACCTACCCACGCGATAATACTCTGCCAGAGTTGACTGTAACCGGACCAATCAACAAAGTCTTTCGGGCACCAGTGAGGGCCAATGTCCGATGTCCAAGCTACAGATCTGCCTTTGCCGAATGTTCCGGTTACCAGTAGCGGATGCTCGCCGGCCGTGACCAGCGTTTCTGCATCAGGTTTTGCTTTTACTTCATTGAATCCAAGCAGATAAGGCCATTCTTGGTTTAAACCCTCCAGGATCGTGTGATCCTTTTTAATCACCCAAGGATTGATACCCTCGGGTTTCTCGATTCGATCGTCGATCGGCAAGAGTGATACGGGCAAGACCTCCTCGATCTGTGTGCGGTGGTAGCGCGCCGAACCATAGATTCCTTGAAAACTCAGGTATCCACCAGCCATTACTAACCCGCCCCCCTCCTCGACATAGTGCTTGATTAACTCAAGACGATTAGGAACGCGTTTACCCTCTAAGAATACCTCAGGTGGAAGTAACAAAGTATTAGCGCCAATATCGCTGAGGATAATCACGTCATGTGTTTGCAGTTCATCAAGGGTAAGGGGAAACGATCTAGCCGCCTCGTGGCTTGGCTGGTGCTTAACTTGTATCCCAGCCGAGCTCAGCGCTCTAATTAGAAAGTCCCCGCCAGTTGCATAGTGGGTGGATGAAAAGAAATCGAATCCTTTTAGATGAGTAGAGGTAGTCACCCAACTTTCTCCGACTAACAGTACTTTAATTTCCATAAGAATAGGTCTTTATAGGCACCAGCTTGCAGTAGCCAGTGCGATCACCTTCGTACAGGTTAAGAGGTCTTCTATCGACACGTGTTCATTTGGCTGATGGGCCTGACTCGGCTCGCCCGGTCCAAAGTTGATAGTCGGTGTTTTGGCCAGAACCGTTGGGATTCCCATGTCGGTGTGCGCTCCCATACCCCAAAGTTGAAACGAGTGAGACGCTGCAGCGCAAGCTTCAGAAAAGGTGTCGATGAGCGGATGATCTGATGTCACCTCCGCGCAGTCCGCATCCAGGATCCATTCGACTCTCGGTGGGCACTGGGCTAAGAAAGGGTCCACCTGCGATAACGCCGCAACATACGCTTCTACTTCACGCCTGACAGCACCACCGACTCCATCATTGTCTTTCTCTGAAGGTAAATATTGTACGTCGATTGTGATCTCCGCCCGTCCAGCTGTAGAACTCGGATGTTCACCGGCACGCAACTGAGTCACAATAATCTGATTGGAAAGCTCCATAAGTGGATGGTTCTTCCGAGGATCCGTTCGCCAACGTTCGTTCAAAACGTCTATGCCTCTCAAAATAAACCTCATTAAAGCAATAGCGTCGACAGGCCCCCCCTTATCCCAGTGCCGTGCTTTTAATTCTGCGTGACCACCAATACCGTCAATTGTGATTTTGCCCCATAGTATACCGTGGCAGAGCGGAGCTATGCGGTTTGCAGTTGGCTCTGTAAGGATGCCTGCGTCGGCTTGGTAGCCGCGATCAGCAAAAGCTAATGTGCCCATCCCTCCAATCTCTTCATCCACAACCGTCGCGAAGAGAATGTCTCCGGAGAGCGGAACATGCAGTTCTCGAAGGACCTCAGCGGCAACCAGCATCGAAGCGACTCCACCTTTCATATCCACTGCGCCTCGGCCGTAGATGTTACCCTCTTCGATCTCGCCGCTAAATGGCCCATGGCGCCAATGCGTCAGCTCACCCGGGGGGACCACGTCTATGTGACCAGTCAGGAGCATTGATCTGCCGCCCCCAGAGCCGCGCAACTTACCTGCGAGATTAGGACGTCCGAGGAAGGTTCGATTCGGCTGTGCTCCCGGTTTCCCGCGGTATTTACTTAGAAGCGCGTCGGCGTCTGGCTCCCAAATATCTGTTTCCATTCCCGCGGCGATCAGCCTTCCTTCAAGATATTTCTGACAGTCTCGTTCGCCAGGACCCGCTTCGGTTGGATCCGTCATGACGATGCTTTCAAATCGAATCAAGTCTTGGAGTGTTTCGACGATTCGCTCCCTGTTTCTGTCGACGGCATCGATAATTTTTCTTTGCAATTGTTTGTTCTTCATCTGGTCTCTGCGGTTCGAATGGTTCTGTCCAAAAGAACACTGCCTATGAGCAAAACACCGACAATTCCGAGTTGCCAGATGCCATTAACGTTTAGCATCTGGAGCCCAACTTGAATCGATGTGAAGAAAAGTACGGCAACAAGAGAACCGGCCAAACTGCCCGTTCCCCCAAAGATGCTTGTTCCACCAAACAGAGCGGCAGTCAAAGATACAAACTCGAGATTATTGCCAATATCCGGGCGGGCGCTTAGGAGCCAGGAATCAGCGACCAATCCGGCCAGAGCTGCGAAAAGTCCGCTCAATGTATACACTCCCAGCCGAATCGCGTCGACCGGGAGACCAACAAGCCGAGAAGCCCGTTCGTTGCCACCGATAGCGTAAATCCAGCGCCCTAACGGCGTTTGGGCGAGCACGAACATCATTGTTAAAAATAGTGGCAAGACAAAAACCAAAGTGTGTAACGGAATTGCCAGAATATCGCTTTGTCCTAATACTCCGAAAGAAGACGGTAATCCTGAAAGCGGAGCACCACCGGTCAGAGCAAGCGCTAGCCCATTGAAGGTGTAATAAGTCCCCAATGTCACGATAAAGGGTAATAGCCGCAATCGTGTAATGACAATTCCATTGATGGAACCAAGAACCCCACCGAACAGGGTTCCAGCTACGGAAGAGAGGAATGCAGGTGTGCCTTGCTTTATTAAAAAAGCGATTACCAAGCCAGATAGACTAACAATTCCTCCTACTGAAAGATCGATTCCCCCTCCTCCGG
>JAFAXJ010000217.1 GCA_019241095.1 Verrucomicrobiota bacterium
CCTCAAAGTGCTATCGCCTCGTTGTTGGATGTCCAACAAGGGCCAATTAAATATGACAGCGGATCTAATCGATACACCCAAGACCTAACCATTCATAACAAGTCAGGAGGGGCTGTCCCAACACCGATTTCGATCGTCTTAGATAACCTGAGCTATAACGCAGCGCTCGACAACGCAAGCGGGGCAACATCAAACACAAATCCAACCGGCTCTCCTTACATCAACGTACCTACAGATGTCCATCTGCCTCCGGGACAAGGAACCGATTGGCCTGGTCATCAGACAAAGCTTACGTTGGTTTTCATTAATAATCTCCAATTGCCCATCACCTACACACCTCGTGTGGTGATTGGCCCCGCACCCCGCTAAATGGGGCGTTGGAAAGCAGGCTCTTCGTGATAGAAGCCCCTGGTATATACTACAGGGGCTTTGCAGCGGAGTTATTACAACGCTGCCGCCAAAATGCACTGTCGGCCCAAGCGCGATCATTCTCATTTACCATCCTCAATCTTTTGCTCGACCAGCTTCCGTCTTTGAGTCGTCTGCCATTACTCTGATAACTCGATATGACGGATCAACCATTCGCGGCCGATAAATTCAATCTTCGCAAGACAGATCGGTAACCGGAATCGCCTAGGGCCGATACTTCCTGGGTTCAAGTAACAAACCCCGCTTTTCCAGCAAACGCTAGGCTTATGCGAGTGGCCCGAGACCACCATGCCTATTCCCCCAACGAGCGGTTCTCGATCGAGTTGGTGAATATCGTGAACAACGCAGATAAGGCGCCCATTCAAAGTGAAAATCTCTTCAGCTGGTAAATCCGAAAGATTTTCATCAACATTTCCGCGCACGACCACCAGCGGCGAAATCTTGTAAAGCGTGTCAAGAATTGACCGTGTTCCCACGTCTCCTGCATGAATAATCAGATCCACGCCAGTCAATTGAGTCTTCACTGATTCGCGCAGCAGCCCATGCGAATCGGATATGACTGCAACTGAGCCGATCGAACTGAAATGTTCCATAGACAACGAATTAATCCGGTTTAGCTATAAATTTTCTCCCCTGCGGGCGACCCGGCGATATATAATGGCATTGGTTCCTGCCCTAACTAACCTCTGCCGTGTAACGACAAGCCTATGCATACCGAGACAATGATCTTTGAACAGGCGCGAGCATCTTATTGGGCAAAACTGGCATCTTGGATTCTAATGGGAGCAGGGTTGCTGTTTGTGCTGCACCTCAAGCTTTTCTCAGCCTTGCTCTCAGGTCTTGTAGTCTACGAGCTTGTACATCTGCTTGCACCATTTCTGCAAAGGCGCCTCACGGGCAGGCGTGCTGGCATGATCGCAATAGGCACATTGGCCACAACGACCATTGCGGCTTTGATCCTCATTATACTTTCCTCAATCGCACTCTTTCGCAGTGACGCCGGAAATCCTCGTATCTTTGTTCAAAAACTCGAGCACATTCTGACCGAGGGAAGATCCAAATTACCTGGCTGGATCACAGACAACATGCCAGGGAGTGTTGGCGATCTGAAAACAGCCGCCGAGGATTGGTATGATGAACACTCCAAAGAAATACAGCAGCTGGGCAAAGCTGCCGGCCGGCTATTTGTGCATATCTTGATTGGAATGGTTATTGGTGCACTCCTATCTTTGCAGGATGAAAGGCCTAAGAGCCCCCTGCAGCCTTTTCCGGCTGCCCTGCTTGAGCGTACGCGCAAATTCTCTCAATGTTTTCAAAGGATTATCTCAGCGCAAGTACGGATCTCAATTTTGAACACCATTCTCACGGGGCTTTTCTTGCTGGTGCTGCTCCCAATATTCGGGGTTCATCTGCCTTTGGCTAAAACATTGGTGGCAGTAACATTCATTTGCGGATTGCTTCCGGTGGTTGGGAACCTAATCTCAAATACGCTGATTGTTGTCGTAGGCTTATCCATCTCTGTTTACACGTTTGTTGCCGCTTTGGTCTTCCTCATTGTCATTCACAAACTCGAATATTTTCTGAATGCCCGGATTGTGGGCACCAAGATCAATGCGAGAGCCTGGGAGTTGCTTTTGGCAATGATTACCATGGAGGCAGCATTCGGTATCTCCGGCCTCATCGCTGCTCCGCTCTACTACGCTTACCTGAAAGCGGAACTGATGGACGAAAACGTAATTTAAGCTACGATCTGCAGCCCCAGCGCGCGCATCGTGTTTCGCCTTGCGATCAGGCGCGCTCCGTGGGACCACCAGGTTCCTCGCTCGTTTCTTCATGGACATCGTGCGAGTGAAGGATGATCGTTTCAGACGAACCTTTGAGTCGCTGTGATTGAGGTAATTGAAATTGGAATGGAGCTTTGCCCTCACGTTCAAGTTGCTCTTCTGATTCTAACGTGTACCGGGTCCAAGGGACCGCGCGCAACCGCTTTTCAGGTATAGGTTTCCCGCTCAGCTCGCAAATCCCATAGCGGCCGTCTTCAATCCGTGCCAGCGCTTCGTTCACTTCGTCCAACATTTCCTGGTAAGAGGAAGTATTTGCCAACGACATATCTCGCATATTGATGGTCGTGGCAGATTCTGCGTCAGCTTGCTGTCGATCTTTAGGTTGGGTTTCTACACCTTGACTTTTCCACGAAAGCTCTTGATCGAGAAGATAGTCGCGGGTCTCCAAAAGCTGCTGATAATAGCTCTCCCACTTGGGCTCTATTTTCTTATGAATGACCGAAGCAGGCGGTTCAGTATCCGCTGCCTCTACCGGCCTACCCAAAATCTTTTCGGTCTCCGAGGGTTGCTCGGAAGGCAGATTCGTTTGTCGACTCTCTTCATCTTGCTCGTCCATAGAATTGCAAATGTTCGCAGGAGAAATCGGAAGCGGGCGTTTTAGGGTGGCATTCGTCACAGAAGTATTAACAATAAACCGTTTCCTTTTAGTAAACTAAGCTGATATCAGGTGAACTCCCGGG
>JAFAXJ010000288.1 GCA_019241095.1 Verrucomicrobiota bacterium
CAACGGAATCACGGCAAAGCTAAGCTGCATACTGAGGATCACCTGGCTGAAGATCAACAATTGAGCGGTACCGCTCTCTCCCATTATCGCGGTGACAATGATTGCCGGGATGATCGCGAGCAGCCGCGTAATCAGGCGTCGCCAAACCGGATGCAACCGAAGACGCAAGAAACCCTCCATGACAATCTGTCCTGCCAATGTACCGGTTAGCGTCGAATTCTGGCCCGACGCAAGCAACGCAACTGCGAACAGGGTGCTGGCGGCGCCAACTCCAAGCAGCGGGCTCAACAATTTATAGGCGTCCTGAATTTCAGCTACGTCCCGATGCCCGCTTCGGTAAAAGGTGGCGGCGGCCACAACGAGAATAGCTGCATTGATGAACAGCGCAAAAAAAAGAGCGACGGTCGAATCAATCGTGCCAAAGAGAATGGCTTCTCGTTTTCCTTCGGGTGTCAAATCATAATGCCGAGTTTGCGCAATCGACGAGTGCAGGTAGAGGTTGTGCGGCATGACCGTCGCCCCCAGGATGCCGATTGCGACGTAGAACATTTTCGGATCATGCAGAATCGCGGGCGAGGGCAATATGTTAGCGGCGATCGCCGAGAGCTCAGGCCTAGATAAAACGATCTGGATGGCAAAGCTGGCGGAAATGATGCCGATAAGTGTGAGTACCAGCGCTTCGATCAGGCGGAAGCCTTTGCTTTGAAGAAAAAGAACCGCCAAAACATCGCAGGCTGTAAGGCAAACGCCCAAAAGCAAAGGCAGACCGAAGAGCAAATTCAAGGCGATTGCGGAGCCGATGACTTCAGCTAGGTCACAGGCTGCGATGGCGACTTCGCAGCCGATCCAGAGAATGAAATTGATGACCGGGTGATAATGATCCCGACAGGCCTGAGCCAAATCCCGGCCGGTAGCGACTCCCAGCTTGAGAGCAAGGTGCTGCAGAAAAATAGCCATCAGACTGGAGACGACGACGACCGAAAGGAGGATATAATTGAAGGCAGATCCGCCCGCCAGAGACGTGGCCCAGTTACCCGGATCCATGTAACCGACGGCGACCAGATAACCAGGGCCGGAGAAAGCAAGAAGTTTTCGTATGAAGCCAAACCAATTCCGCTCCACCTTCGGAACGGTGACGGAGCGATAGACTTCCGGCAGCGAGGGGTTGGTCCGCCGGAAGCGCCAACCTGCCTCAGCGGCAGGTAAAGTAGGAGCGACTGTCGATTCGCTCAGAGTTCGAGTCGATCGGCGAGGTTTAAAGATCACGAGAAGCAAATTAGTTGAAACTAAATTTGATTGCAAGCGCTAAAACAGCTTTGAATTTCAACCGGGGCTTTTAGCTATGGCTCATTTTATTAGTTTAGAATATCTTCGCCGGTCGGAATATGAATGCTTGACGACCAGAAATGAAAAAAGCGATCTTACTGGTCCTCGCCGCATTCGGGCAAGGGCAATCTGCGCGGGAGAGCAAATCGATAAAAGCCTCAGGTGAGGCGCACGATCGCCACTAGGAAGGTCGCGGTGATAACGGAGCCGAAACCGAATAGCCCATAGGCGAATGTCATCCGCGCAACCGCGGATCCCCGGGCGTCGCTGTTGTCGGCTGGGCAGAAGGGGCCGCTTCTTGTCCGGCCGGCACCACAGGCCTACAGCGACTGTCCCGAGCATTGATATCAGGCCACTGGCTTGCCACATCGCTGCCCAGTCCGCCCCGGAGGCGAGCAGCTGGGCGACCAGGACGGCGGAGATGGTTATCCCCACGCCTACCCCGGCAAAGTGAAGGGCAGACAAGGCGGGGCGGCCTGCATCTGCCAGTCGGTCGAACACCAACGCGGACTTACTTAAACCGAGGGCAGACAGCATCGACGGTAGAATTGGGGTGTAAACGAAGCGGCTGACCCCAATGCCCACCGCCATAGCAATCATCCCGCCTATTGCCAGAGAAAGTGGGGATCTGTGTCGAGAGGCTGCAGCGTCTAACATGGGTAAGAATTTCGGTATGCGGATTGATGGGTTCAGGTGGTTAGATATGATTAAAGCTATGGATTAAAACGTTAAGAACACCGGCATGGACACCGTGATCTGAAAGTGATAGAGCCATTGCCGAATCGGCGGCATGAATGCCGCCGTCAAAGTCCACACGGCGCGCTCCACCAAACGAAGATAGGTGGCGACCCTTCACGCTGATCGGTCGATGACTGTGGTCACGTTTTCTGCTTGATGCTCGTGGGCTTTCGAGGATTGGTCAGTAGCCGACCGTGAACCGCTGGCGGCAGTGGGCGGATTTTTCCAACTCGTCCACTAAAGCCAAGGCGAAGTCCTCAAACGAGATGCGGCTGCCCTGCTCGCTGGTGAGGAGCTGGTCCTTACCCAGCCGGAACTTGCCCGTGCGCTCCCCAGGTACGAAGAGGGCCGAAGGCGACAGGAACGTCCAGTCCAGCTCCGGTTCGCCACGCAACAGGTCCAGGAACGCTGCACCCGCGGTAGCCTCGCCCTTGTACGCTTCCGGAAAGTCCGGCGTGTCGATGAGCCTCACGCCGGGCGCGACTTCCAGGCTGCCCGCGCCCCCGACCACCAGGTAACGCTTAACGCCGGAGGCCCGGACGGCTTCGATGAGCTTGCGGGGATCGCTGGCCGTGAAATGGACCGAACTGATGATGGCGTCATGCCCCTTCAACAGGTCCGTAAGACCTTGCTGGTCAAACACGTCCCCTTTCTTCGCCGTCACCCCAGGTTGTGCCGGCACCTTCTCCGGGTGCCGCACGACGGCCGTGACCGTGTGACCGCGCCGGTTGAGTTCCGCCAGGAGGCGCGACCCGGCGTTGCCGGTAGCGCCGATGAGAGCAACGTTCATAACTAGATCCTCTTAAATTTTCTGATAGCTATTAGTAAATTTTAGTAAGTAAGAATCACGCAGTGTAAAGAGGGCACTAGTGCTTCACGTAGTCACCTGAACGAAACCATCCTGCCCGCCTGGAACCCCTACTGTCGCATTGTACTAAATCGTACACAATGGCCGTTTGCTGCACTTCATCCGCGGGTCCAGAAGCCGATCCGCGGCCATTAATTCGCGGATGGAACTGCACTTAAATCGTAGACAGCCCCCGATTCTTTGAATTTCCAGCTCCCGGATAGCTGGCGCAGGAGCGGGCAAGCCCGCGCAGTCACAAGCCATGATCGTCTGGTCCTGCAGTAGAGTCCATGTCTCTCCATTGGTATTGCAGTGCAGCATGTTTGCAGCCGCCGATCACGAATTGGTCATCGGGTCGTAAATCGTCCACTGCGGTCTCTCGATGTCGCCGAGAAACAGCCCTGCCGTCGGGAAAAACCAGCAGGAAGCGTCGTCGATTTTAGTCCATCCAGCCGGCGTTGGCAGATTGTCCATACATTGGTCGTCGGATCCTAGATTTCGGCCGCCAGCAGGTCCGCCGCTGCGCTATTGTTGTACTCGCCTCCAGCAACGAAGACCCGGCCGTCTCCTAAAATAGCCAAAGCGAATACAGTGGTAGTTTAAGACCATCCGCCGGTGCGCTCCATGAGCCGTTTACATAACTACTGCTAATATCGAGTGTTAGTTTCCACCAATGTGGTGTGCCGTAGCTCTGGGAAATGATTGTGCCATTGGTTAGTAAAAGCGTCGTGCCCACTTAAAACGTTGGTTGGTTAATGAGCGGGGTCCAAGTTCCATGATAATTAATCCTTTTTGGTTACCAAACTCATAGGCAGAAGAAGACGTTGTCGCGATTTCTATTACAACTTGCAAAGTATAACCCATAAAGGTTCTTAACGCCATGAAACTCAATGAGTTTAATCAATTAACGTCTTGAAATGAAAAGCCATTTTCGGCAGCCCCTTTAAAATTAGTCGTTCCCGCAGATGCATAAGATGCACGATAGACTGTGTTGCTGTGGTTGATAGTTAGTAGCAATACAAGCGCCAAAATGTTTCCGGACTTGATTCTTTGATTCACCGGCCATAAGCAGGGACGTCCGGGTGCGAGTGAATGGAAAAGTTTTCGGACAAGGAAAAAGGAAGCTACAACACCAGGGCCCCTGCCTACTAGTGTTGCGCACGGTTGATCTGTTCTGTATTCTTAACCAATAAGCGACAAGCGCGACCGTCCACTACCAATCTTGTTCCTTACGAGTCAGAAGTATACCTGCTCTACCATCCAAAGTTGAGAGGCCTTGAATAAACTGATTTGTTTCCGCGTCTCTGGTTGCAATGAAAAGATTGTTCTTATTATTGCTTGCTACGGGTGCGGTTATTACAATGTCGCTACCCGTAAAAGCAGACGAAGATCGAAGGGATCACAATTGGGATGATGAATACTGGCATAATAATAAAGAAGGGTATTGGCACGGTCACAAGGGCCATTGGGAACACCATCATCACAAACATACGTTTATTCAGGCGGGACCGGTGACGATCGAACAACATTAGGACTCATCGATTGAGTTTCTGACTCTTGGCCTAGATTAACTTGACCGCGACTCAGCAAATAGATGCTGAGCTCGTGTCGCCTTGTTTAGCGGAGCCCGGCGTCGGGGTGAGAAGTCGTAACCCAGTGCCGGGACTCAGCTATAAGCTTTCCAAGCCGTTTAGCGCTAATAACCTATTAGGACATTCGATAAAGTTTTTGAGTTAAAAATGACTCTGCCGGACAAAGCTTGATCTAAAGCATTCAACCAAGAATTCAAAAAATTCCGAGAACGCACAGGCGGGCGGTTTCCATCGTTTAACTGAGGTTTGTTTGAAGTTATCTTAAGTTTGTTAAACGGTTAGGCTTTCAGAAATGATCTTACGAACACCTGTGGCGATTATCTGGTCACTCGTGTGCTGTTGCTCGTGTGCTGTTGCTCGTGAACTAACGTTGTTAACGTTGACCGTTAATAAACAGGCGCTCGCTGCACGCTCACCGGTTGACTCTTCTTTAGGATTGCTTGGTGAAAGCCTGGCTTTGCTGGCAAAGCCTGTTGATTCGAGCGCGGGCCAACTGGAGAGCAAGCTCCTGCCGCGCTAGACTGCCGGTAAACGGCAAAGGGTCTTTCAGAGCGCTCTAATGATAAATTTGTACTTCCCCCGAAAAATGGAGACGAATGTTGGGGTTTTTTAGTGTGTTAACGGGTAAATTGGGTGGCTCTGTCCCCCGAACCCCCTGGGATTTTTAGCTTTGGGCTTGCAGGTATCGGCTCGCAGCCGGTGGGTTGCCCACATACCGGTGCTCGGTTCTTCTCCCAGTATGCTCATAGCTTTAAAATGTCGCCTTGGCGTTTGCGCACTTCATTTTCCTTCTGCAGGCGTCGGTTCTCGGCTAAGAGCTCCTCGGGGCTGGTTGGCCTGCACCGCCAAGATCCCAACCTCCTGGCCCACCAATCGGGCCGTAGCCTTCGCGCGATGCATGTAAGGTCGCTTCGCTCACCCCAAGTTCCCGCCCAATCTGCACAATCGATCGACCGCTGTGAATCGTTAATTCCACGGCCTGACGCTTGAAATCCTCCCTATAAACCTTCTGAACTTTCTTTTCGGACGTCACTGCCAAAACCTCTGCCTTTCGATGGGGCTGAGTTTTACGAGCGCGCATCCATGCGTTACCAGGGCAGCTTTGACGTGTTCGGTTTGATCGAAGCGGCGAAGAAGGACTCGGCTAAACCGACACCAGAGCAAAGGCGTTCCTTCGGGCGGCGATGGCTGGTTGCCCGCTCAATAGAGACCCTGGCTTATCCTAGTCATCGGGCTATCAAAAAACGAAATTTAGCCCCCAGTCGCGCGGAGCAGTTTTGCTTTCCTGAAGGTGGCTGGTTTTGAGTCCTTAAAGTGCTGGCCGGTTTGGCCAATCGCTGACAATTTGTCTCGCTCGGAGCTATTGCACCCTTTACTCTGAAGATAATTGCCTCGCTAAAGATGGTTCCGCATTCCCAATACCGGTACATGCGCCCTGTGCTTTCCTTCAGATGGCAAACTCAGGTTTTGACCAAACTTCGTACAAAAGCGGTCGGCCACGAGAAGGCGTTTGTCTACGCTGATGCCCTCGAAAAGGCACAGAGGCGCCGTCGAGAGGAGAACCGGTCCCGGCAACTCGTGAAAGAGGGCCGTAATACAATCCGTGGCTTTCGTGAACTATGACGACGAAGACGAATCCAGCTGACTGGTCGACCTCTTATTCGCAGTATTTGGCGCGCTCAGCGGCGCTGTCCGCCCGGACGCTGAATCTCTACCAATTGGCGTTGGAGCGCATCTCGCAAGGCAAGCTTCCGCCAACCATTTTTCAAGACCATTTTCCCGCGTTTGCCGCTGCCCATACGGCTGGATTCTCGAGAAGCCTTTCTACGGTCGCCTCGCGATTCTTGAGCAACCTGGTGCATCTGGGAGTAAGTTTCGCAAAACCAGACTCCGCGACGCCAGAACCTGAAATAATTCCGCCACGATTTGACGAGTCCAACCCGGCGCGCTGGTATGAAGAACTTGCCGAGTACGCCGGCCAGTTAAATGCATGCGCGCTTAAGGCGTACCGCACGCAACTTGATCGCGTTGCCGCCGGGCAAACGACGCCGAGCGAGGTTCAACAGGAGGCTACCGAGCGAATGTCGGGCCAGCTGCCCGATTTTATGCAGTCGATGACGCGGGCATACTTCGACTTTCTTAATGGCTTGAACGATATCCGTTCCAATTACGAAGAAACCTACTTTCAGGGTGTGCTGGCCAAAGCGAAGGAAGATAGCGAGGCGCCGGCGGCTCTCGCATTGACCGGCCCCCTCGGCTCAACCGTTACAGCGTCGATATCGGTGACCAACACAAGCGATCAACGAGCTCGTATACTTCCTCAGATTTTCGACGTGCGCCGGGTAGATGGCGTGGGTCCGAGTGTTATTCCCGACGTCGTGTTCGCTCCCGAAACTCTCGAGCTTGACTCGGACGAGGAGGGCACGCTTAGTCCTTCTTTGCAGCTCGATCCAGCGAAGTACGATGTCGACGCGCTCTACGCCGGCAAACTGCATCTGGTCGGCGCTTCCGAGGTTCCACTCGAGCTCGAATTGCGCATTCTCGCCACAACCGGCGCGCCGCATCCTGCCAACAGCGAACCGCCGGTATGACCCCGCGCCGCACCGTACGCGCACCCGACAAGCAAGCCACTCCCGTCGCGATCGTCGGAATGGCGGGACGGTTTCCCGGGGCGAACAGCGTCGAGGAACTCTGGACCAATCTTGCCAACGGCCTGGAGTCCATCACCATTCTTACGCAGGAAGAAATGCGTGCGGCCGGGATTCCAGAGAGTATTTCGAAACTGCCAGGATACGTAAACGCCGCTCCATTGCTCGATGAAGTGGATTGTTTCGATGCGCAATTTTTCGGATTTTCTGCGCGCGATGCCGCGCTGACAGACCCGCAGCATCGTCTATTCCTCGAAACAGCGTGGCAGGCGTTGGAGGACGCCGGTTACGATCCCGCGCGCTTTCCGGGTGCAATCGGTGTTTTCGGCGGATGTGAACTGAGCGGTTACCTCGGCCACCTGTACCAGAACCTGGATTCGCTGAAGTACATCGACGGTATGCAACTGATGGTCACGAACGACAAGGACCACCTTTGCACACAGGTTTCCTACCGGCTCAATCTGCGCGGGCCCAGCGTGGTGGTGCAGTCCACCTGCTCGACATCGTTAGTTGCCGTAGCGCTTGCCTGCGAGAGTCTGAAAGAAGCTCGCTGCGACATGGCATTGGCCGGTGGCGTAACCGTGAAAGTGCCACAAAAGGCCGGCTACTTTTACAGCCCTGGATCGATTCTCTCGCCGGATGGGCATTGCCGGCCGTTTGACGCCAACGCTCAGGGAACCATTGTTGGCAGCGGCGTCGGGCTGGTAGTGCTGAAACGTCTGCGGGAAGCGATCGCGGCTCGTGATAACATCCGCGCGGTAATCCTCGGCATCGGGATCAACAATGATGGTAATGACAAAGTCGGTTACACCGCGCCGAGCCAACGCGGCCAAGCGGCAGCGATCCGCGCAGCACTTCGAAGCTCCGGCGTGCCGGCAGAATCGATCGGCTACATTGAAGCCCACGGCACTGGTACGATTCTCGGCGACCCGATCGAATTATCTGCATTGACCGAAGTTTTCCGCGAATCGTCGAGTCGTCGTGGATTTTGCGGCATTGGATCTGCTAAATCGAATTTTGGACATCTTTCGTGTGCAGCCGGTGTTACCGGCTTGATCAAAACGGTACTGGCGCTGGAAAATCACGCGATACCACCAACCGTCCACTACACGGCACCGAATCCGGCCATCGACTTGGCAGCTAGTCCATTCTATGTGACGACTCAATTGAGTCGATGGGAACGCAATGGCGCCCCGCGCCGGGGCGCTGTGAGTTCTTTTGGCGTGGGCGGTACCAATGTGCACGTCATCGTTGAGGAAGCGCCGCCGCGTGAGGAGCGGCCGGGCAAACGTCCTCATCAGCTCCTTACCATTAGTGCGCGAAGCGAGGCGGCGCTGAATGAGGCGTGTAGGCTATTGGCGGCTCATATGAGAACCCATCCGGAAATGGATGTGGCTGATATCGCATTCACGCTGCACTTGGGCAGGCACTTTTTCCAACACAGGCGCGCGGTGGTGATTGATCGGGAGCGCGCACGTTTAATAGAGTCTCTCGATTTGGCAGACAAGCTGCCCCCAACCGTTGCGGGAGGCGACCGGCAGATCGTATTCTTATTTCCCGGTCAAGGATCGCAATATCCCGGAATGGCGGCTGGACTCTATAAAACCGAGGCCGTCGCGCGGCGGGCGATCGATCGATGCGCACGAATTCTGGAATCCACTGTGAGGGGGGATCTCAGGAAAATTCTATTCGCAGCGAACAATTGGAAGCACGCGAACGAAGCGTTGAAGAACACAAAGTGGGCGCAGCCGGCGCTGTTTACTGTCGGCTACGCGCTCGCAGAGTTGTGGTCCTCCTGGGGTTTGAAGCCCGCTGCGATGATCGGACACAGTGTGGGTGAGTTTGTGGCCGCGACTCTGGCCGGCGTCATGAGCCTCGAGGATGCGCTGATGCTGATTGCCAGGCGTGGCCGCCTGATTTCGGAATTGCCGAGAGGCTCAATGCTTGCGGTCCTGCGTCCGGCACGCGATCTCGAATGTTTCGTAACGAGAAAGCTATCCATTGCGGCCATCAACGGGCAGGGTT
>JAFAXJ010000603.1 GCA_019241095.1 Verrucomicrobiota bacterium
TCAGGTCTATTTTGATATCCGCCCCGGCGAAGTGCACTGCCTTGTCGGTGAAAATGGTGCAGGAAAGTCGACTCTCATCAAGATTTTGTCCGGGGCGGAACGACCCGATGCCGGAACCATCATAGCTTTTGGTAAACAGTACTCGCGCCTTTTTCCAAAACAGGCTCTGAATCTTGGGATCGCTACGGTCTATCAAGACGTAGAGCTGATTAGTTCCCTCAGCGTCGCAGATAATATCTTCTTGGGTAACGAACTGCGTACCGGGTACGGCTTCATCAATTATGCTTTGCAGAACCGGAAAGCTCGGAACTTGATGGATTCACTACACATCAATATTCCTGAGCGAGCCCTCGTTGAAGAGCTATCGCCCGGTCAAATGCAGATCCTGCAAATAGTCAAGGCACTGCACATTAAGGCAAAAGTTTTGATCATGGACGAACCAACGTCGTCGCTTGGGTTTGACGAAACCGGGGCGCTCATGAAGTTGATCAGGACACTTACAGCTCAGGGTATTGGAATTATTTATATCTCGCATTTTTTGAAAGAGATCTTTCGTGTGGCCGATCGCATCACTGTTCTGAAAGACGGTCAGGTAGTTGAGACCAAACCGGCTACGCAAACGACGCTAGCTAACGTGATTCGGAACATGATTGGCAGGGATCCCTCACTTTTCTATGAACGCGAGAGAGTTGAGATCGGGGAAATCATATTGAAAGTGCGAAGTTTGACCCGTCGGAATCGATTTGAGGACGTCTCATTCGACTTGCACCGGGGCGAGGTCCTGGGCTTTGGAGGGATCGTCGGAGCGGGCCGGTCCGAATTGATGAATGTACTTTTCGGCGCGGATCGGCGTGATTCCGGAGAAGTCACTCTGAACGGCACTGCGATCTTTCCAAAGACGCCGTGGGACGCTATCGCACAGGGTCTTGCCATGATTCCGGAGGATCGCAAACTTTTGGGCCTATTCAGCCTTAGGTCGGTGCTGGAAAACACGGCCGTTGTTAGAAATGAATTTCGCGGATTAGTCCTGGATCATCAGGATGAACAATCCAAGGTGAACGATCTTATCGAAACCTTGCATATTGTCACCTCCGGACTGCAACAGCCGGTAGGCTTTCTAAGCGGCGGGAACCAGCAAAAAGTAATCTTGGGACGATGGCTTTTGAGTAAGGCGATGGTGTTCATTTTCGACGAACCGACCAAAGGTGTCGATATAGGCGCTAAAGAACAAATCTACGAATTAATGGTCGCGCTGGTCAAAGCGGGAAAGGCGATCCTTATGGTGTCTTCTGACATGCCGGAACTGATTTCCATGAGTGATCGAATCGCTGTGATGCGCGGCGGCAGGCTGATAACTGTAGTGAACGCTAAAGAAACAGACGAACAACAGCTGCTCGAACATTTCTTAGGCGTTTCACAGAGTGGAGTCACCCTATGATCGGGAATCGTTCCCGGAGAATCTTTGAGTACCAATGGTTCTTTCTGTTGCTATTCGTTATTCTCATATCTGTGGTGGCTGAAAGCGTAAACCGCCGCTATTTCTGGCTGGCAAACATCAGTAACCTGTTAGGCCAGATCTCGGTACTAAGTTTAGCGGCTTGCGGAGCTACCATTCTGATCATTGCAGGGGAAATCGATATTTCGATTGGGGCGAACATTGGCCTGTCCACCGTGGTGATGGCGGTGTTGATGCGAAGTGGATGGGACAGTTCGCTTGCCGCTCTGGTGGGTGTGGTAGTGGCTACGAGCTGTGCGTCAGCCGTTGGGGCGGCTTCCATCCTGTTCCACGCTCCGTCCTTTATTGTCTCTCTTGCATGCATCGGAGTCTTTCAAGGCATTGCTCTGTTCATTACGCAGGGCACCTTACAAACGATCTATGGACAGTTTGAAACCTTAGCTAGCCTGAAGCTGTTCAATTTCCTTCCGCTCCTTTTTATGATTGCCATTGCCGGGTACATCGTTACCCATTTCATTCTGGCCCATACCCAGCTCGGGCGCAGCGTGTATGCGATTGGCAATAACCCGAGAGCAGCTTATCTCGCCGGTATTAACATCAAACGTCAAAAGTTAATTTTTTTTGCCCTAAACGGTCTGTTTGTTGGGGTCGCAAGCATGTTGTTACTTTCGAGAGTGGGAGCCGCGCAACCGAGCACCGGTACCGGTATTGAATTGCAAGCGATTGGGTCCGTCGTAATCGGAGGCGCTCCAATGACCGGTGGCAAAGGTGACATGATCGGCACGTTCTTTGGAGTCCTTCTTTGGGGTGTCATCGGAAACGCTCTGAACATGATGCAGGTGAACGCCTACGTGCAGGATGTCATTTTTGGTATACTGATCGTGTTTGCGGTGGCGCTTAGCTCTTTGCGCTTGCGCACTCAGAGAGCAGCGATGCAATAGGGCGCGGTTTCGGAAATTTGGGGTAAGTCTGGATTTTTACGCGTCAGCGAGCGGTGGTTGAAAAGCGTTCAGCGAAGCGACGTTTGCCGAACGCTTGCTCCTATCTTCAGCCAATCGTCAATCCTGGTGGAAGAGATTCGCCGAAAAGGCTGCTGCGTTCGAATCCAACTACAGGCAAGAAGGTTCGCAATGATTTCAGCTTTGGAGCGGCTAAACCGGATTTTTCTAATTTCGAAACAATTTTTTCACGAAGCGGTTTCGGCAAATCGATTGCCGGATCATCTGAGATGCGTCCAGCTCGGAGAAATAGAAGCGGTAGATCAGTTAATTCAGGTGAGCTCCAGTCGAATCCTGATAAGGCCTCGAAGGCGCGTTCGACATGTATGGGCGAAACTACCGTTTCAGGGCCGGCATAGAATGGAATGCGGCTCAACATTAGTCCAAGGGCGACAAGGTACGGCGCGCAATATTGCTTCGCCGCAATCAGGTCACGCGCTATCTGGACAAACACTTGGATGATCTCCGTTTTCTGGACCACTCCAATTCTTTCGAACGACCCGGCCATTCGAACAAGCTCGGCAGGGAGGTTTTTTTGTGACCGGATTTTTAGCATTTCCGGCGTAAGGACTAGTTCCTGCCGTTCAGAATTCAGACCGCCGGCAACCCGCCTCCAGAGCACATATTGCTGAATTTGAAGGCGTTTACCAGGAAACGCGAGTTTCGCGGTGTGAAGCCGCCAAAGCTCGTCTATTCTTCCCAAATCGCCTTCCGCACCGAATCCGGGCCGCAGAAGAAAGCCGGCAAGGATCAGGAAAGCTTCCTCGTGTTCGATGGACTTCGATCGGTACGAAAAGGAATCCGAGAGAGCAGGCCAGAGGGAACGAATCAAAGTTAAATTCCAATCGGCTTTCGGCAATTCGATAATTTTTTCGAGGCTTTTCAGGAGATTGGCAGCCGTCAAGCTGTCACGGCGATCCAAAGGACGCGAGAAAAGCGTCGTGATGCGGTTTCGTGCCAGTTCCGATTTTGCCGGATCGATTCCAGGACGCTCTCTATCAGCATTGGGGGCGTTATCAGCCCGTCGATCATCACCAGGAAGATGAGGGCGCAGATCGAACTGAAGCGGCCAGGATTCCCGTATGGAAGGATGGGAACTCACACAGGCAATGCGCAACAGGCCGAGCTCGTTGATTCTCGCGGTTAGTGAAACTGGGATTTTACCATCCTTCGGAATGCGGCCGGTAATGCGAGCAGTAGTCTGCAATGGAGGCAGCCCGTGAAAGTCGTGATCATTCCACAGAGCTAGCGAACCGGCTTTGTCAGTTGGGTTCCGAGTTGAATAGAATGCCTGAAACCTGACTGGCCGGTTAACGCGAAGTTCGAGCCCAGCCTGAGAAATGCGATAATCCTGTTCCGGCTCAGCATTGGCAGGCAAAAGACACACCAGACTTTTTGCTTTGTCTGCCCCTCGTTTCTGGACTTCCAGATAAATTGCGCGAGCGGCCGCCGCTTTAATCCTGGGAACTTTATGATGAACGATTGCGCCGAAACTGGCAGCTCCCAAAGCGACAGCAAGATCTAGAGCCGGATTTTGCAGGACGATAGGCTCAGCACTATTCTGCCACTCAGCAATTTGCCGTTGAAGCCGGCAACGTAACTGTTCGGGATAAAGCGACCCGCCATTGAAAAGAATTGCTTCTATGGGCGGTTGACTCTGAAGAAATTCGGCAAGGTAGCGTGTGACCGCACTATCGGCGGCATAGGGAAGCGCCCACTCTCTAAGACCAGCTTGGGTACGCGCAGGCCGCTCTTTGGCACTACACCGTGGGAAAAATCCGTCCAGGACGATTGATCCGACCTCCGCTCTCGATATTTGGCAGCTCAATGCGCCACCGAGCAAACTCGACCCTCGACTTGGAATCGAAACCCGGAACACTTCGTCGCTGGAAGCGGTCAAGCATCGCTCCTTCAGGTCGCGACAACGCGCCGCCAAGTAGTTCCATTGGGTTACCGAAAGGCCTTCCTTGGCCAGACGGGGCTCCAAATGGTGCGCAATGGCAAGGTCCATGTTATCGCCTCCCAGCAGCAAGTGGTCGCCCACGGCGACTCGTCTGATTTGAGGCAGCGATGTGACGTCCTGCGGCCAAATCTGGAAAACGCTGAAGTCAGTTGTACCACCGCCGATATCAACAACCAGCACGTGCAAAGCGCGGCCTTTTGGCAGGCTGTTCCAAAACTCGTTTCGATGCTGTTCAAGCCAGTAATAGAACGCGGCCTGTGGTTCTTCAAGAAGTCGGACTGTATCGGGGTAGCCGGCTTCCGCGGCGGCGTCCAAGGTGAGTCTCTGTGCTGCCGCGTCAAAAGATGCGGGAACGGTGACTGTTATTTCCTGCTCGTCGAAGCTGGCTTGCTGTGCGATGAACCTGTCGTTCCATACGGCCCTCAAGTATCCGAGGAGAAGCGCCAATGCTTCGATCGGTGAGACTCTTTTCTCAACCGGAATCTCGTCTGATCGCCAGGGCAGGAATGGGGCACTTCGATCTACGGCATGATGGCAGAGCCATGATTTGGCCGAATGCACAACGCGCCCCGGAGTCTCAAATGTCTTTGCTCTTGCAAATCGACCGGGGATCCATCCTTTCAGCCCGCTCTTCTTTCCTGCTACTTGTTCGAGTTCGTGATCGGGCGGGAGATAAAGAAAAGAGGGCAGTGTCGATGCTTCAGAAAATCGATCCAGGTTATCCCACTGGGAAATCAGAAACACCTCGGGACGCCCACCATCAAGGGGTTGGAAACCTATTGCACAATTTGTGGTACCGAGATCGATGCCAATACTGAATTTCGCGCGAGCCATATGGGGCTTGTCCGCACTATTCCATCCGCACTTTAAACTCGAGCTTCCAGCGACGATCCGAGCGGGTGTGTTTCATCCAAAGCTCAA
>JAFAXJ010000626.1 GCA_019241095.1 Verrucomicrobiota bacterium
TAACGCGCGAGCGATTTCGATCGTTTGCCGCTGAGCAGCCGAAAGGCGCTGGACCTGCTGACGTAACTCGACCTGTAGACCAAGATTTTCCAGCAATGATCGAGAATCGCGCTCCGTTTGCCGGCGATCGACGAAGAATGCGGAACCAGGCTCGCGTCCGAGCCAAATGTTTTGCGCAACGTCTAGATTATCGACCAAACGGGTATCCTGGTAGACCATGGCTATCCCCAGATCGTGAGCTCGCCGCGGAGAAGTCAATACTACGACCTCGCCTCGAACACGGACGATGCCGGAATCGGGCTGGATGACACCCGCCAAAACTCGCATCAGGGTTGTTTTGCCGGCGCCATTTTCGCCGACTAAACCATGTATTTCCCCCCTCTCGCAGCCAAACGAAACATTTCTGAGCGCTTGAACTCCTGGATAGGATTTCGAGATTGCCTCAACAGCGAGGACCGGCCCCGTCGCCGAGGTTCGCTCGGACCCAGTCATGACTTAAACAGTTTTTTCAGCTCCTCACTCGTTAGGTCGGTATCGATAAAAACTCCGTCCGGAAGCTCAGGGCGCACATAGTTTTTGTAATTCTGAGATGTTATCAGTTGTGGTTGGATCACTTGCCGCTTTGGTACATCTTCGCCCTTCAACAGTTTCAGAGCGGTCCTGAGCGCGATAACACTCTCCCAAGTTGGTTCAGACAAAAGGCCGATCTGAAATTTCGGCTCAGCGGCCGCGTGCTGATCGTACAGTTTGAGCAATCCATTATAGTCGTCTCCAGTTACCGGGACTAAAGGTCGTTTTGCGTCGAGCAATGCTTTCATGGCACCCGCGGCATCTTGAGAACCGTCGCACCACACACCATCGACTTGTGGATATGCCGCAATCAGATCAGCCATCACGACCTTGGCTCGATCTTCTTCCCAGTACGCATCGCGGAATGCCAAAATTTCAATTTGGCTCCCTTCCATTGCCTTTTGGGCGCCGGCCCAAGCTGCGGCAGTATAGGAATTCCCAGGCAGACCTCCTAGAGCAACTATCTTTCCTGCCTTTCCAATTGCCCCGCGTAACCACTTTCCCAATTGAAAGCCTTTATTTTGAGGATCGGTCCCGTTGTACGCTGTCCATGCTTCGCCATCGACCGGAAGGTTAAACGGGATTGTGATGATACCTTGCCTAGTCGCGTCGCGAAGCGCAGGCGCTACGGCGGAACCGGAATTGGGAATGCACAAAATCGCATCAACGTTCTGCGATACAAGGTTCTCGATATCATTCACCTGTTTAGCAATATCGCCCTGGCCGTCTACGACGATGAAATCAGCAATTTCTGGATGGCGGGATGCCTCCATCTTAACCGAGTAAAGGCATTCAGTACGCCATGTATTACCAGAAAAACCATTACTGAAACCGATCCGTACGGGCCCGTCCTTTTTGTATTTGGAACCAGGAACCATCTCGCCGGAAGATATGATTTTCGCATTGCCGATCACATCGCCTGCTAAAACCGGCAGCGCCCGTGCAAACGCGCCGAAACCAATCGCAGCGGCACTCATTTTGATAGCCTGCCTGCGTGAATAATGATTAGTAATCCTGTCTTTTTCCATTGTGAACTTAGGGGAATGAATGGTTGTGCCTAACTGTGCTGACTGAGCGATATAATAGCACGCTAAGTGCTATAACCGCTCCTTGTAAGATGAATTGTGTGCCACTCGAAACACGGACTATATTGGTGAAACTATTAAGCTCAGTTACAAATATTGTTCCGCCGACAGTACCCGATATACTGCCCAACCCACCGTTCAGGGATGTTCCCCCAACAACTGCGGCCGCAACGGATGTTAGTAGAAATTGTTCGCCGATTCCAAGGCTGGGTGAACCGATATAGGAGGTTAACAAAAGACCGCAGAAAGCAGCTAGTATGCTGCTGAGCGCATAGGCGCAGATTTTGGTGAAGCGAATGGGGATCCCATTGAGATATGCCGCCGTAGAATTCGCGCCTATAGCGTAGAGATAACGACCAAAAACAGTTTGCCGTGTAACCCAGATCATTGCGATTGCAATGATTAACCAGCTGATTGTACTGAGTGGAAGCCCACTTATATGCCCCCGCCCTAACAAATCGAACCCTGGTGAAATCGCACCATGGGGAGCGCCCTGTGTATATACCAATGCGCTTCCAAAAAGAATGGAATTCATACCTAGAGTTGCGACCAGGGGGCTAATTCGGAACATTGTTACCAACACTCCGTTAATCACCCCTACCATCCCTGCAAGCGACAGAGACATGAAAACCCCAATCCACAGATTCTGAGGCAGGCCCGCCATGACGCTTGTGGAAACGATGTTGGACATCGTCACCACACCAGCAACCGACAGGTCGATTCCTCCTACTAACAATGCCAATGTCTGTCCTGTTGCCACTATTCCAAGGAACGCGGAAATCTGGAGTATATTGATGGCTTGGCTAAGCTGCAGCATGCCCGGCGAGATAAGACCCGAGACCCCGTAAAGCGCAATAACAGCCAGCCAAACCGCGCCTACACGCTGCACCATGCGACGAATGATCGAAAGCGCAGATTGTTTTTGAAGCTTCAATCTATTGCAATCCTAAGTGACCGGCTAACGCGTAAGCCATTTCGAAATGAACTTGTTCAGGCCATTTTCCTAATTTTGGCCCTAGATCCAAGCACGCAGCCCGCAAATCTGTGATGCCGCTTTGCCGAAGCAATAAGTCTGCACGTTGAACAAAGGTGCGCGTTTCCTGGCAGAACTGCCCGATTTCTGGACCTTTTTTGATAGGCCAATGACAGCTCACGTAATAATCTAAATCCAGATTTTCGATCAACTGGCAGGTTTGCAGATAAGTCTCGGGATAAAGGTAAGTAGGGCACAGAGCCGGATTACCATTCACGTCCAGGTACACTGAACCTTGGATTGCATCAGCTCCAAACAGTGCACGGTTTCGACGGTCATACAATCCAAGATGACCATGGCTATGCCCTTGCAATGCCAGTACCTCCAGGTCCTGGTCCGGCCCTAAGCGCAGCCGTTCTCCCCCCCGAAAGGTAATATGCACCGATTGCGCTTCTCCGAGATCCCGCATGATGCCTCTAGCGACTTCTTCGGCATAGAAAACGCCAAAAGGCCGATATGCGTCGTAGCGCAGTCTGAAAAGCTCTTCCGGATTCTGAACGAGTTCTCTGTCAGCATCACCGCAACAAAACAGAACCTGGGGCGCCCATCGTTGGATTCCCGCGTTTCCACCCACGTGATCGGAATCGGGATGGCTGCTCAGCACAAATCGAAGCTCATCAGGCTGAATACCGATACTTGCGAAGCCCGGCAGAATGAGCTCGTCCACATGCCGAGCGCACCCGGTGTCCATGATGAGAACCCCGTTTTTTCCCCAGAAGACAGGAAGATAAAGCGGACGCAAACCAACTTGGCCTTCGAGAAGATAAATCCAGTCAAAGAGCTGTTTCATTGTTTACGGATCGGGGGGCGAAACGGCGATTGCCGTCAGGTATTTAAGGCCACACGAAACCCTATGCAACAGTATCTTGAGCGCAAGGCGCTGGGCGGCGCCTCCCAGCGAACCTGAACTATAACGGCGGGCGCGTTAAATTGCATTAACCGGACCGCAAAGCTTCGGCACACCCTTTCGAAATTCGTTTCGAAGGGGGCGCCCAAACCCTTCCAGTCCGATTTCAAAGATGTCTCCTTCCACGGGACGGATTTCCGAACTGTAGCTCAGAATCGATGCACCAAAGAAGTGCACGTGAACGTCAAAAGGGTGACAAAAACTCTCGTACTTGAAATGATGGAATTCAAGCGTTGCCAAGTCATATGTCATATTAACTTCACCGGTCGAAATGTCGCCATTCCAGACCTCAATCCCGTTTCGCAGAATGCGCACCTTTCCAGATATGTCTTGAGAAGGCAACTTCAACAAAAGCTCAGGACCGAAGGAACAGGGCCGAAGTTTTGAGTGAGCTAGATAGAGATAGTTCGTTTTTTCTGTCTCGTGATCAGATAACTCGTTACCGATCGCGAACCCAATCCTGCGCGGATTTCCTTCTGCGTCGATAAGGTAAATTCCGGCCAGTTCAGCTTCTTCACCTGCACAAAGATCAAACCAGGGAACAGTGATGGCTTGTTCCGGGAAGGTGATACAATCGCCGTTTCCTTTGAAAAACCATTCCGGCTGAATTCCTTCCTGACCGTTCCGTTTTTTTCCGGAATCTAGACCAGCTTTGAACAGTTTCATGGAATCGGTAAGGTCGTCCCCACTTGCAAGTTTCTGGTGCATGCTATCACGCGAAGTTGCGCTTCCAAGATGGGTCAAACCGGTTCCAGAAACCAAGCAGTGCGCCGGATCGGGATGATCGAATGGCGCCAGCACACGTTTCTCATCGACCGTTGCTTGATATTGCTCGGTTTTGCTTCCGCGGAAACGATCCGCACCGATTTCCAGGCTTTCTTCTCGGTTCAGCGCATTTATTGCAAGCTCGTACAAGGTGTGTGGACCCTCGAGAACCTGAATATCTAATCCATTCGAAGAAGGAATACCGATTCGCCGTACTCCGTTGCTGTCGAGAAACTGCAAGAAGCTCATATCAACAATCTATCACCTGAGGCAAAGACGAGGGTGCCAATTCTCAACAACATTGGCAAATGGCTAAAATGCTCGAACTACTTTCCTTTGAAGCGGCAGACCCGTGCCTCGGTCCACTGCTGAATGGCAAAGCTCCGAATAGACTTTTTTAGAAGCGACTCAGGTCAACTTGAGCTAATGCTAGGGCCATGAGCACGGCAAACAACTCCGATCGTTTACCTCTAACCTACGGAGGGCTGAAACGCTGGCTGGGGCTATTGCTTCTGTTAGGCTTATCAGCATTGGTAGTTTGGCACCTCAAGCCAGTCCTTCTTCTTTTTGCCTTGGTTTTCCTGGTCGCTATGGTGCTGAATCCGGTAGTCGCATTCCTTCAATGCAAAGGGCTTCGGCGCCCGATTGGTGTCGCGATTCTGGCCGTGCTGTTCGTTATTCTTTTTGTGCTTGCTGTTTGGTTCCTGATCCCTGCCGTGCTCGACCAGGCGGACGAGCTGTTAAAGCAGTTTCCCAAAGCCGCTGCCCAAGTTCAATCTGAGATCTTGGAGTATTCGCGTCGGTATCCTGAAGTGCAGAACCTGGTGCCAGAAACCAATCAAATGTTAAACGCTTTTGGCGGGCAGGTCGGCGACCTGATGCAAATACTTGCCAAGTCAACCTTTCGCGTTGTGGGAAGTGTTTTTGATGCCATCATCGCCATCCTTTTGCTCTTATTTGTTCTGATTAATCCGGAACCGGTTGTTGCCGGATACCTAAAGCTAGTTCCGGCCGAGCATCGGGAGAGTGCCAGGAACACCCTCTCACGGCTGGCCCTCCAGATGGCGGCATGGGCAAGAGGCGTGGTGATCAATGGAACGATTACCGCCATCTCGACCGGGATTCTATTATCGCTCATTGGGGTACAACCAGCCCTCTTTTTTGGCGTCCTCGCTTTTCTCGGGGAGTTCCTGCCGATGATCGGCCCGCTGATCATGTCGTTCCCAGCGCTTTTTGTTGCGCTCGGCTTGGGACCGGCAAAGTTCGGGTTAACAGTTTTGGTCTACCTTTTCGTTCAACAAGTCGAAACAAATCTGCTGGTGCCCTTTGTATTGGGCAAAGCAATGGATCTTAGCCCCATAAGCATCTTGTTTTTTACTTTATCGATGACCTCACTTTTCGGTCTTACTGGAGCGATTCTAGCCGTACCGACAGCCGCTCTATTTAAAATTGTTTTAGACGAGTTCTATTTTCGCCACAGGCCGGTGAATGAACTTGAAATCAAAGAGGACGCAAAGAAAATCATCCTTTACCAGTCGGGTTCATCTGGTTTGTAGAGCGAGGGACATCCCGGCTACTTCGCCGGAAGCAGATTTGTTGTTGCAAAAAGGTTGCAATAAGAGATCTTTCTCCTGCTATGCTTCGCGCTTGCGTCATTTCTTTTTTCTTTATTCTTGCCACGATTTTAAATAGTTCAGCAGGCTCGAGTAAGCTGAAGGTAGTCTCTTTTTCTACCATACTTACCGAAATCTGTGAAAACGTCGGGGCCGACAATGTCGATGTTGTCGGCTTGGTCAAATCAGGTCAAGATCCGCACGAATATCAACCAACTCCTAAAGACCTTGCCGAATTGAGCGATGCTAAACTGATTCTCTTGTCAGGGAAACATATCGAGCA
>JAFAXJ010000627.1 GCA_019241095.1 Verrucomicrobiota bacterium
CGGTTGGGGCAATGCTGGATATGGCCGGATCGGGTCGGAATTTCTCTGTAACCCTGGGTTGGCAATGGATTTCTGGGTGGTGAAGAAAGTTGTCAACGCTCCCAACGGATGAATTAGCTCGGAAGAGAGCCGTGATCGGAACGCCGAGTGACGGGGCCGCAAAAGGCCATTACACCGGTAACGCTGGGCAAAACCGTGATCGCCAGCGGAGATTAGAGGCGGCAAGCACAGGCGTTATTGTAGTCCCGACATTTGCGCCGAGGGTTAAACTATAAACTTGTGCAAGTGTGAAAACTCCTGCCGCGCAAACGCTCGGCGAAATTCGTCCCCTGCGCGAACATGGCCGAGACTTACGATTGTACTGGTCAGCGTCGTTCCGATGTTAGCGCCCATAAACATGGGAATCGCAACCGACACGGGAACGCCCCCGGCGATAAGGCCCACGATGATTGCCGTAACCGTGGATGATGACTGAATCAGGGCGGTCGCTATCGTGCCTATCACCAGCCCAGCAAAAGGATGCAGCAAATTGAAATAGGGCTCTCGCGCGATTGCCAGCCTAAGTATTAAAACCTGTTCCGATCACCGATACGGCCACAACCAAGATGTAAATCAGAATAGCAACGAAAAGCCGTTCGACGAGTTTCATCAATAAATTGTTACGGGCTTCCGTTCAGCGCAACACTTGGAGTAGCCATAAGCAGAGTAAAGTGCCTGAAATGCCCATCAGGAAGCACCCTATCTGACATTATTGTCGTCTACTGCTGCTGCTCCCCTCAACACGAGATTAGACCGGAATAAGGCGAGAACGCGGTTTCTGGAAGGAGGCTGACCGGCAGGGCGATACCCACGTTAAAGCGCTGCCCCGCCCGCTTTCAAGGGGTTCTCGAAGATGGGACGTTCCAATCGCTGCTTCCCAATCTGCAAAACAGCCACCGCTGCGACAATGCATAAAAGCCCGGAGATGAAGAAGGCATGGTCGTAGCTGCCCTCCATACTGCGCAGAAATCCGGCGAAGAAGGCGGTGAACCCCGCACCAACCTGGTGGGCTGCAAAGATCCAGCCGAACATTAAACCAACCTTTTCACTCCCAAAGATCCTGGCGATCAAAGCGACCGTAGGCGGAACAGTGGCAATCCAGTCCAGTCCGTAAAAAACGGCAAAGATAGGCAAACGGTGGGTTGTTGGATCGAAAGCTATAGGGAGGAATAATAGGGAAACTCCGCGCAATCCATAGTACATAAACAGCAGCCATCGATTACTCAGACGGTCCGAAAGCCACCCGGAAGCCGTAGTTCCCAGGAGGTCAAATACACCCATGACTGCTAGAAGCCCCGCACCTTCGACCTCGAGCATTCCATGATCGATACAGGCTGGAACCAAATGTGTACCGATCAACCCGTTTGTGCTTGCTCCACAGATGAAAAATGTACCTGCGAGCAGCCAAAAGTCTTTTGAACGAGAACCGATACGCAATGCAATAAAAGCTTCAGAAAACGCGTTACGCTTCGTTGAATTCACAACTGCCCGATCGCTCTCTTGAGCTCCAAGCGCACGTAATCCGAGGTCAGACGGTTGCTCCTTCATCCAGATCCATACGATGAGCAGGGCCAGAACCAACGCTGCCACCACTACACCCACGGCAGGCCGCCATCCATGATCTTGCACAACTTGGGCGAGAAGAGGTAGGAATAGCAGCTGTCCTGTCGCACTGCTCGCGGTTAAGATTCCTATTATGAACCCATGCCGTTCGGCGAACCAACGATGCACCACGACAGTACCAAGCACCAGAGCTGTCATTCCTGTACCAGTTCCGATGACTAATCCCCAAAGCAATACCAGTTGCCATGACGCACGGACAAGAGTCGTCAGCGAGACACCAATCACAAGAAGAACGATTGAACTCAACATCATTCTCCGCACCCCATATCGATAGAGAAACCCGGCGGCAAACGGGCCGATAAGGCCGTATAATAGCAGATTGATTGAGATTGGCAGAGAGATTGTGGCTCGTGACCAACCAAACTCACTTTCAAGAGGAACGATCAGGATAGTGGGAGTTGCTCGGACCGCAGCGGTGACGATCAAAGTGAGGAAAGTTATCGCCACAATGATCCACGCGTAATGCAAAGGATGATTTGTGCGCATGCTACGAAGCAACATAGTTGATGTTATTGAGAATCTGTTAGTACCGCAGTCTTCAGGCGAGTTCCCTGAAAAAACCGTAAAGAAGCTGCAC
>JAFAXJ010000048.1 GCA_019241095.1 Verrucomicrobiota bacterium
CCTGTTACCCCTTCAAAATCTTTTGTACTTGCCAGAGCATCCCTCACTTTTGCGGGATCGGGATCTCCAGCTCGCCTGATTGCATCAAAAAGCAGACGAGCCCCGTCGTACCAGAGAGCCGCAAGCGCATCCGGTTGGCTATGATACTGGCTTTGATAGTCTTTGACGAAACTCTGGACCAAAGGTGCTGGATCTTGCGCCGAAAAATGGTTAACGAAATAGTTTCCATCCGCATACTTGCCGGCTACTTCGAGCAGAGTTGGACTATCCCATCCTTCTCCTCCGACAAACGGAACCATGATCCCTAACTGCTTCGCCTGCCGCAACATCAACGCAGCTTCCGTATAGTAGGCAGGCAGAAAGATAACATCGGGTCGGCTGGCCTTTGCCGTAGTAAGCTGAGCCCGAAAATCGGTATCACCACTGCTGAAAGAGATCTCTTTCAAAATTTGACCTCCTCTTTCCGTAAAATATTGCCGGATCATTTCGGACAGTCCGACGCTGTAATCCTGCTTGACGTCAGTTAAGATGATCCCCTTAGTCGCCTTTAACTGTTCAAAGGCAAATTTCGCCATGATTTTGCCCGTAAAAGGATCTGTAAAGCAGCTTCGAAAAATGTAATCGCCGATTTTGGTAATTGCGACATTCGTTGCGCTCGGCGTCAGCAACGGGATTTTTGCGCTTTGCGCGAGCGGCGCGTCTTCCATGGTTGATGAAGAGGTAAGGTCGCCCAGAATGGCGATGACTTTATCCTGCGAAATATATTTTCGCGTCACAGTCGCAGACTCACCCGCCTTGGATTGATTATCTTCCACGATCAATTCGATTTTCTCGCCGCCCAACGCAGGCCGTTCCCGTTCGAGCGCTAATCGAGCGCCTTGCATGCTTGAAACACCGAAGGTCGAGAGCCCTCCGGTAAGGCAAGTCACCGCGCCGATTTTAATCTGACTTGGCGCCGTGATAATCAGGGCACTGAAGAAAAAACATAGCAAAAATCTCGCTTTCACGAAGATTCAGTTCGGCTCTACTTTTCCGAAGTATTCTACCAGATTATTTCGAATTGCGAGTATGACTGCCGGCTTTGAAGCGTTCCGATTCGCGTCGATCGTAATGCTCCCCGAAACTCCCGGGTAATTGGTTGTTTGTGCTAGAGCGTCGCGAATCGCTGTCGGCTCAGCTTTTCCGGCCCTTCGAATAGAATCAAGCACAACCGATGCAGCATCGTAACCGAGTGCCGCGAAGTTATCTGGAGCCTGACCGAAACGTTCCCTGTACATCTTCACAAAATCAACAACGGCCTGAGCCGGATCGTGGGCTGAGAACTGATTGGAGTAGTAGCAACCATTAGCAGCATCACGGGCAACTTGAAGCAAGGTCGGATTATCCCAAGCCTCACAACCGATAAAGGGACAATTCAGACCAAGCTGCCGGCCTTCTTTGAGAATCAGTGCGACCTCCGGATAATAGCCCGGCACGAATACAACCTCGGGACGGGATGCTTTAAGCGACGTTAGCTGCGCTCGGAAATCTCTGTCGCCGCTGGAATAGCTTTGCTCTTTGCCGATTGTACCGCCCCCCTTTGTGAAGGAATCTTTGAAAAAGCCGCTCAGCCCAATGCTGTAATCTTGCTTTATATCCGTGAGGATAGCCGCTTTCGACGCATTCAATGTTTTCAGTGCGAACTGAGCCATTACTCGGCCCTGAAACTCGTCGATAAAACAAACTCGGAATATATAGTCGCCTATCTGGGTAACCTTTGGGTTTGTCGCCAAAGGCGATACCATAGGAATCTTAGCCGCCTGGGCTATGGGACCACCCTCCATGGTCGCCGACGAAGTCAAGTCACCTATGATGGCGCAGACTTTATCTTGCGTCACAAACTTCCGGATTATCGTAGAAGTCTGTCCCGGCTTCGACTGATTGTCTTCTGTAATGAGCAGGACCTTTTTTCCCAGAACTCCTGAACTGTCGTTCACTCGCTCAATCGCCAGCAGGATTCCATTATGACACGTCACGCCGTACTGGCCAATGTCGCCCGTGATAGGATTAACCTCTCCAAGTTTGATTTGTTCCTGCGGCGAAGCCCTGCTTAACCCTATACTGAGCCCCAGGAAGAAAGTTAGAAAAAAGCGCATCATGACGCCCGGTTGGCCGAAAGATCGAACGTCACGGCGCTATCCTTTCAGCAATCTCGAATTTTAGATCCTTAATTGTGATGACCAGAGCGGGTTTTGACGCATTCCGACTCGCATCAAATGAAATTTTGCCCGTAACTCCGGGATAGCCGCTTGTCTGAGCTAAGGCATCACGAATGCTCATTCGGTTAGCGGGATCGGCCCGGCCGATAGCATCAGCTAAGATCCTTGCAGCATCGTAGCCAAGGGCAGCAAAAGTGTCCGGGGCCGATCCGAACTTGTTCTGGTAAGCTGAAACAAAGGCCCTGACGGTGGGAGCCGGATCGTCCGGAGAAAAATGGTTGGTAAAATAACAGCCGTCGACCGCTTTTCCGCCGATGTCCAAAAGCGCTTGGTTAGCCCATCCGTCACAGCCGATGAATGGCATTTTGAAGCCGTATTGACGTGCTTGCCGGATAATGAGGCTGACTTCCTGATAATAACCAGGCACAAACACCAAATCGGGTTTGGTCGGCCGAATCGAGCTAAGCTGAGCCCGGAAATCGGTGTCGCCGGTAGAGTAGCTTTGTTCGCGAACAATCGTTCTCTCCTCACGGACAAACTCGTCTTTAAAGAATCTGGTCAGATCGACGCTGTAGTCTTGCTTGATATCCGTCATTATAGCGATTCGGCTAGCTCGCAGGGCTCCGGCAGCATAGCGGGCAATCACCTGGCCCTGGAACTTATCCAGGAAACATACGCGGAATATAAAATTGCCAACCTCAGTAATGCGCGGGTTGGTTGCGCTAGGCGTAATCATCGGAATCCGCGCCTGTTGAGCGATCGGCGCTGATTCGAGCGTAGCTGAAGAAGTAACGTCCCCCAAAAGCGCCGATACTTTATCTTGTGTAATCAGCTTCCGAACGACGGTCGCACTCTGGCCTGGCTTCGATTGATTATCTTCGCTGATCAGTTCCAGCTTAGATCCATGGATTCCGCCAGCTTTGTTTAAATCCTCAAAAGCGAGCAGATAACCTTGATGGGAAGAGATGCCGAATTGTGATACTCCGCCAGTTAGAGGACTGACCTCACCTATTCTAACCGGCTCTTGCGCCTTCAACGGAATTGGAGAGAACAGCAGCCCGCAAAGAATGATCCAAAACCCACGGGTTTGCAATGCAGGCACAGATCCAAAGGGACCCGTGCCTTTGCAAATTATGATCGGATTCCAAAATCCACTCACACGCCTTTAGGCTCTATTGTCTCGGCGAATCGGAAAGTGCCGTCTTTGATCGTGATGATCACCGCCGATTTCTGGGCATTCCGGTCCGGGCCGAGTGTAATACTACCGGAAACGCCGGGAAAGTTTTTCGTGCTAGCGATTGCGTCCCTGAGCTTCTCTGAATCGGTAGTACCAGCCCGTTCAATGGCATCGGCGAGCAACTTCATCGCGTCATAGCCCAGGGCGGCGAACGCGTCTGGGTTTACGCCATATTTCTTTTTGTAATTTTGTACAAATGTTTGAACCGCAGGTGATTTGTCTTCGACGGAAAAATGATTTGAGAAAAAGCTACCCTCAATCGCCTTGCCTCCGACTGGAATCAGAGAAGAGCCGTCCCAGCCATCTCCTCCAACCAACGTAGCTTTAATGCCAAACTGGCGAGCTTGCTTGGCGATCAGAGCGGCTTCCGGATAGTATCCTGTAATGATTATCACATCAGGGGCAGCTGACTTGATGTCTGTAAGCTGAGCGCGGAAATCTTTATCCCCGGAACTGTAACTCTGTTCCTTCACTACTGTGCCCCCATTCTGGCCGAGGTAGTTCTTGGCGATGTTGGTCAAACCGACGCTGTAATCTTGTTTGACGTCGGTCATGAAAGCAATCTTCTTGGCGTGCAGATTCTCCAAAACAAACCTGGCAATAACGACTGCCTGAAAATCGTCTGTAAAACAGACGCGAAAGATGTAGTTCCCCACCTGGGTGACTCTGGGATTGGTTGCAGCAGTAGCAATCTGGGGAATTTTGGACGCCTGTGCGATCGGCGCGGCCTCAAGACTCTTTGAGGAAGCGACTTCCCCGATAAGGGCCACGACACGGTCCTGGGAGATGAGTTTGCGAACGATAGTCGTCGTCTCGCCTTGTTTCGTTTGGTTATCCTCGACAATCAGATCGATCTTTTTCCCGAGCACTCCCTTGCCGGCGTTGATCTCTTCGACCGCCATCTGCACTCCATTATTTTGCGAGATTCCGAAACTGGCGTTATCTCCAGTAAGGGAGCCGAACTCACCTATTTTGATGGTGTCCTGAGAGAAGGAAGAGACCACAATGCTCAGAGTAATGCCGACGGTCAGGAGCCAAAGACGATTGATCATGAAGGCCAGATACTATTAAACAGCTCCTAAAGTTCAACTGTAAACGCAGATCCATCAGCAGATGGTAATCTGCTATGGATTTGACTCTTATTAGATAATCTAATAGCTTCCCTCCCATGCCAGTGGCGACTTTAACCCCCGCTCCTGCTCGGAAATTCTCGCGTAATCCGTTAATCGCCTTTTATCAATCTTCCATAGGCAAAAAATGGATTGTAGGTGCAACGGGCGCGATCCTTTTCGCGTATGTAATCGGTCATCTAATAGGAAATTTGCAGGTATTTCTAGGTCCGGACCGGATCAATGGGTACGCGCAGTTTCTTCATGATCTAGGCCCAACTCTTTGGGTGATCCGGCTTTCTCTGCTACTCGCTTTTATTATCCATATCGTCGCAACGATTCAGCTTGCTCAGCAAAATAAGGCGGCACGTCCTCAGGCATACGCAGTACAGGGGTATCAGCGATCCACCCTTACTTCACGAACGATGGTCGTTAGCGGGCTAATCGTCCTGTGCTTCGTTATCTATCATCTTCTGCATTTTACCTTCGAAGCGACCAATCCTGTTTTTCGAACTCTGGAAGACAGCCATGGGCGTCATGATGTCTATCGCATGCTGATTCTGGGTTTCAGAAAACCGCTTATCTCATTTTTTTATGTTTTGAGCATGTTTCTTTTGGCATGTCATTTGAGCCACGGATTCGCCAGCGTAGTTCAGACGTTTGGGATAAATAACAGCAAGATCTCCGGTATTGTCGCCAGATCAGGAGAGTCGCTCGCATCGCTGATCTTCATTGGTTATATCTCGATTCCAATTTTCATTCTGCTTCGAATTGTCCATTAACTCGCCATGGCTACTATTTGCGACTCCAAGATCCCAGCAGGACCTCTTGAAAAAAAGTGGAGTAAACACCAAGCCGAATCCAAGTTGGTAAGCCCGGCAAATAAGCGTAAATTCGAGATTTTGGTGGTCGGTTCTGGTCTTGCGGGAGCGTCAGCCGCGGCGACATTGGGCGAACTCGGATATCACGTTAAATGCTTCTGCTACCAGGATAGTCCGAGACGCGCTCATAGCATAGCTGCCCAAGGCGGAATCAATGCTGCCAAAAATTATCAGAACGACGGAGATAGCGTTTTCAGGCTCTTCTATGATACCATCAAAGGAGGAGATTTTCGCTCCCGTGAGGCAAATGTTTATCGTTTAGCCGAGATCAGCAATCTTATCATTGACCAGTGCGCGGCACAGGGGGTGCCGTTTGCCAGAGAATATAGCGGCCTTTTAGCAAATCGATCTTTTGGAGGAGCCCAGGTCTCCCGCACGTTTTATGCTCGAGGCCAGACTGGGCAGCAATTGTTGCTGGGAGCGTACCAGGCCCTTGAACGTCAGATCTCGTTGAATGCAGTGAAAATGTTTCCGCGAACCGAGATGTTGGACTTGGTACTGGTCGATAATCATGCCAAAGGAATTGTCGTTCGCGATCTTGTTACTGGAGAGATTTCCTCGCATGCCGGCGATGCTGTTATTCTAGCGACTGGCGGTTATGGAAACGTTTTTTATCTCTCGACTAATGCGCGAGGCTGCAACGTAACGGCAACTTACCGCGCGTTTAAGCGAGGAGCCCTTTTCGCGAACCCCTGCTTTACGCAGATCCATCCAACTTGCATTCCGGTCAGCGGCTCGTACCAATCGAAGCTTACGCTCATGTCGGAGTCGCTTCGAAATGATGGGCGAGTCTGGGTGCCAAAAAGGAAGGGTGACAACCGGCCGCCCCGCGAAATCCCGGATTCTGAACGGGACTATTACCTGGAACGCAAATATCCGAGTTTTGGCAATCTAGCCCCGCGCGATATTGCTTCGAGAAGTGCCAAAGAGGTGTGCGATGAAGGACGCGGAGTTGGTCCTGGCGGTCTGGGGGTTTATCTTGATTTTGCGGAATCGATCGGCCGTTTAGGTGAAAAGACGATTCGGGAGAGGTACGGAAATCTCTTCGAGATGTACCATAACATTACGGGAGAAGACGCTTATCAACGTCCGATGCGCATCTATCCCGCTGTCCATTATACGATGGGGGGTCTTTGGGTTGATTACAATCTGATGAGCAACATTCCGGGCCTTCATGTGCTGGGAGAAGCAAATTTTTCTGATCATGGCGCAAACCGCCTTGGCGCAAGCGCTCTGATGCAGGGACTGGCTGATGGCTATTTTGTGATTCCGTATACTCTCGGTAATTATCTGGCTAACCAATCTGGCAAGAAGGCTTCTGTTGAGCGGCCGGAGTTTAAAGCCGTTGAGGAACAGGCGCGGCAACGCGTAACGAAACTGCTTTCGATCAGGGGTAAACGGACCGTCACCTCATTTCATCGAGAGCTAGGCTTGTTGGTGTGGGAAAACTGCGGGATGGCGCGATCAGCCGAGGGCCTGCAGGCGGCACTCGGGGAGATCCCTCAATTGCGAGAGGAATTCTGGCATAACGCCAATGTGCTTGGTGAGGGCAATGATCTGAATCAATCCCTGGAGCATGCGGGTCGCGTAGCCGATTTCCTGGAATTCGCCGAGCTTATGTGCCTTGATGCTTTGGACCGGAATGAATCTTGCGGCGGCCATTTTCGCGTTGAGCATGCCACAGAGGATGGCGAAGCTCTGCGCAACGACGACGATTATTGTCACGTATCGGCATGGGAATATAACGGGTCCGGAAAACAGCCGACTCGTCACATTGAGCCTTTGATCTTCGATAATGTGAAGCTCGCACAGCGCAGTTACAAATGAACTTCAACTTAAAAATTTGGCGCCAAGCTGAAGGATCCGCTGCCGGGAAGTTTGTTGATTATCAAGCAAAGGAAATCCCGGCCGAAGCTTCCTTTCTAGAGATGTTGGATATCGTCAACGAAGGCCTGATAGCGCGGAACGAAGAGCCGGTTGCCTTCGACTCCGATTGCCGGGAAGGAATCTGTGGCACCTGTTCGCTGGTGATCAATGGTGTTCCGCATGGACCCGGCAAAGCAAAGACCACTTGTCAGTTGTACATGCGCAGATTCCGCGATGGCGACACGATATGGGTCGAACCTTTTCGGGTATTAGCGTTTCCCATCATCAAAGATTTGATCGTGAACCGGAGTGCGTTAGACCAGATCGTTGAAGCCGGTGGATATATTTCAGTACGCGCCGGATCAGCTCCGGAGGCCAATGGGATAGCGGTCTCGAAACGAGACGCCGATTTGTCGATGGAGGCTGCCGCATGTATCGGTTGCGGAGCTTGTGCCGCAGCGTGTCCGAATTCTTCGGCAATGTTGTTTACAGCGGCCAAAATCTCGCATCTTGGACTGCTGCCGCAGGGTCAAGTAGAGCGGAGTCGGCGTGCGGTGAGCATGGTTCGGAAAATGGACGAGCTCGGATTTGGAAATTGCAGTAATCAGTATGAATGCGAAGCCGTTTGCCCGGCCGAGATCAGTGCGGGCTTTATTGCTCGGTTAAATCGTGATTACGCAGGCAGTGCTGTAAAAGAAGCGGTTTTGGCTGAATAGCATTCAAAACCGGCTGCCGCAGTATGTTCCTGGATTAATCATCGTGTCCCGAGACATCCGATCAGTGCAACTGATCGGCAATGGCGGCACTGATATGGGCGCAGGGATCAAAGCGGGCCATGAAAAACAAGCCCGAGCCGAACGTGACAATGACAATCACTGACGGCTATCCGCCCGGGCCGGCGGAAAACCCATCCGCCAAGCATATCACGGTTCTTACCGAAGGCGGGCGGCCTGTCATTGGGCAAAACCAGCATAATGAATCAACAAAACTCCGAGGGGATTGCGAATCTAATTCCGTTTGCTGAAGGTCAAAGAAAACGATTCGCACAGAATGGTTTATGCAAGCACCGGCGACTGGGTCCAAATCCTTTGGCTCAAAACGATGCGAATGCTATGGCTAAAATGGAGGTCTGCGGAACGACTGCGACAGAGCCCCTTGAGATCACGTTCGGCGGCAAAACCCTTATCGTCCACAGCTTCGATGCGCCATCCACGGATCGCCCCAGACCTGCGCGCACTTTAGTTGTAAGGTCATCGATTACGGCATCCAAGCCGGCAGCTGCGCCTATTGCGCTCAATACGTCGTGCAGGTGCAAGCAAAGGCCAGGGAACGATTCGAGGTCCACAGAAAATTTCGCAAAAACCATTGCTGACGGTTACTCAGGGCACGGTCGAAGACCACGCGGATTTGCTCGAGGCTTGCCATTGTGAGACGGTCGGCTTCATCCCGGTGCATTTCTTCAGATCCAAGGGGTGCGGCGCCGCGATCCTCTGCCAAGTCACCGCGATTGCGTACACGTCAACATCTGTACTTTGTGCTGCCCAATACTCCTGATATCTGGTATTTCGCGGTTGTGTCGGCCGGGCCTGAAAATATACTCAAGTGTGTTGCCAGTCTTCTTGGCCCACCCCTCCGCGGTCTCCCTTGTCCAACTTGTTCCGTCACCGCTAAACCGAAGGCTTGAACCCCGGCTGAATTCGCGTGAGGTCTCGGCTTTTATGCTGCTTGGCCCCGGAGAGCCTGCCTTGGCATGGACAGCGAAAACGGCGAACGAAACAGGCTGCATTTTCAATCGGTAGCTCTTGAGAACAGCTCCTTGGCCCAGTAGTGGACTGGCCTTGTCCAACCCGTCTAGAGCGACCTCACAGGACCGATCGGCAGGATTGACGGCCACGACAATTTTCTCTTCACCGCCCGTACGTAGGTAAATAAATGGGTATCGGTTCTCTTGCGCGTACACCGGTTGAAAGTCTGCACTGTTGGCCAGCGCAGGGTGGTCTCGACGCAA
>JAFAXJ010000089.1 GCA_019241095.1 Verrucomicrobiota bacterium
AGTTGGGCTTTTTGGTATTGGGCTTGATGCTTACTGGCCCCAATTCGCCGGGCTCAAGCAGCGATTGACGGAGTATGTGGAGCGGGTAGCCGCAAAGCTTCGCATGCCCGACGTCGAAGTGGTCAATCTTGGTTTAATTGATACATCAGAGAAAGCGGAAGAAGCAGGGCGCCAGTTTCGGCGGGCGGACGTTGATCTGATCTTCCTTTACGTTACCACCTATGCATTATCCTCGACCGTTCTGCCAGTCGTCCGGCGAGCGAAGGTACCAGTCATCATTCTAAATCTACAACCTGAACCGTCGATCGACTATGCGCGGTTAAATCGAATGCCAGACCGGACAGCGATGACGGGCGAGTGGCTTGCTTTCTGCTCCGCATGTCCAGTTCCGGAAATTGCAAACGTCTTTAGCCGCACAGGTGTTTCATTTCATCAAATAACCGGCGTCTTGGAGAATGACACTTTATGCTGGTCCGAGGTAGGGGAATGGATCGACGCGGCCAAAGTGAAGAACATTATGGAGCAGAATCGGCTGGGAGTAATGGGTCATTACTATAATGGAATGCTCGATATCTATACGGACCTGACTAAGCAGGCGGCATGCTTTGGAGGGCATTTCGAGATCCTAGAAGTCGATGAGTTGGCTAGCTTGCGAAGAGAGATTTCTGCGAATGAGGTTGCGTCCCGGGTAGAATTGTTTCAGGAACGCTTCGATGTGCAGGCTGACTGTTCTTCCACGGAGTTGGAACGCGCTGCCCGGACTTCTATCGGACTCGACCGATTAGTGGAGAAGTATAGGCTGGGATCGTTGGCATATTACTATGTGGGCAGTGGAAACCCGGAGAACGAGGATACCGTCAGCTCAATCATTCTGGGTAACTCTCTTCTAACCGCGCGCGGAATTTGTGCCGCAGGAGAGATGGAAATCAAGAATGTGCAGGCAATGAAAATCATGGATTCTTTCGGGGTTGGCGGATCTTTTACTGAATACTATGCGGTCGATTTTAACGATGATGTTGTATTAATGGGCCACGACGGCCCTGGACACATCGCGATTGCACAGGGAAAAACGAAAGTGCGGCCGTTAAAAGTTTATCATGGGAAGATTGGCCGAGGGTTGTCAGTAGAAATGTCAGTAAGGCACGGACCGGTCACCTTGCTTTCGGTGGTTGAAACTGCCGACGGACGCATCAAGTTGTTAACCGCCGAAGCCGAATCAGTTCCAGGGCCGATCCTTGAGATCGGTAATACGAATAGCCGTTACCGGTTTTCCATCGGAGCCCGGCGCTTTATTAGCGATTGGAATGCGAACGGACCAGCGCACCACTGTGCGATTGGAGTCGGTTCCATCGCCAGTAAATTAAAAAAACTCGCCGCGTTGGTTGGAATAGAGTTGGTCCAGATTTGTTGAACTGAAAAGTCTGTGAAGATCCAGCCGTGACCTGCTGTCAATTGCTGACAGCTAACTTACTCGCGTATGATCCGAAAAGCTTTTGTTATGCAGCTAAATGTTGATGCCGAAGAGGAGTATCGTAAGCGGCATAACCCAATTTGGCCAGAATTGGCAAAAACGCTTCAGGAGCATGGAGTCCATAACTATTCTATTTTCTTGGAAAAGCAAACGGGCCAGCTCTTCGCTTATGCCGAAATCGAAGACGAAGAGCGCTGGCAGATGATTGGGCAAACAGAAGTTTGCCAACGATGGTGGAATTATATGGCCAGCCTGATGAAAACTAACCCCGATCAGTCGCCCGTGGCGATACAGTTTCAGGAAATGTTCCACCTGAACGATGCGATGGCGACAGATTAAAAGCTGACCAGATGAAATACCGATAATTCAGTTTTCCTATGACCCCCAGATACTATGTCGCTTGTGATCTCGGCGCCGAAAGCGGCCGTGTGATGCTCGGTCAACTTGATCACGACCGAATCAAGCTGGAGGAAATACATCGTTTTCCTAGCGCGGCAGTGACTATTTTGGGATCGCTGCGCTGGGATGTAATGCGAATTTTTGAAGAATTAAAGATTGGTCTTCGTAAACTTGCGCATCGAAAGGTGCCGGCTGGCAGTTTGAGTGTTGATTCGTGGGGTGTTGATTATGTTCTGCTTAACTCGGTTCATCCGATGTTATGGCCTCCGTTTCACTATCGGGATGCGCGTACAGCGCAAACTTATGATCGGATCAGAGCTAGTGTCGGAGCAGAAACGATCTTTGCTGAGACCGGCATTCAATTCATGACGATCAACACAATTTACCATCTTGGTAGCGATGTGGAGAAAAGCCGGGATTTAATTCAATGCGCTGACTGTTTCCTGACAATTGGTGATTACTTCAACTATCTATTTTC
>JAFAXJ010000388.1 GCA_019241095.1 Verrucomicrobiota bacterium
AAATCGAGATAAGCAACGTCCGGGGGTGTTCCAGCAGCTACTTCAGCCGAGATTTTTTCTGCGTATGCGCTATAAGGAGTGTGCTGAGCGGTCACGTGAATCTTGGGGTGGCTTGTATTGAATGATTCAACGGCTTTTTCAATTGCACCCTTTTCGAAGGGTGATCCCCAAAAATTTAGCCTAAGCTGTGCGACATCATCAGCGCTAGCTGCAACAGCAGCCAACACAGCAAGCCAGCCAACAAGTCCGATTAACGGTTTGATAACGTAAGATTGAAATGCGCAGAAGTGCATAGTTCCGGGAATTGAGATTCAATTTCGTTGCTTGGAATGAGCGATTTTAGTGCTTTAGAGCGATTAGCCTACCGCTTATTAAAAATTTAATCAATCCAAGTTCTTGAGGTTCAGCTATCCTCGATGTAGACGGGTTGCGAACTCGTGTCTCCCTGCTTGCGCAATGAATGCTCGTCCCACTCACTTGGGCGGTCAGAGTGAGTCAGGAGTGCTTCTCAATTGTTAGTAGACCGTCCCGAAGTATTAGCAGAATACCAACACACCTGTATGCCGAATAAAAAGCTTTGGTTTAATGTCTTTTTTCGCGAGTTTTGTTCGTCGATCATTAAAAGCATATATTATGGCTGAATGCATTGAAATCCCAGCTGGTCCGAGAATCCAATGAATTATCCACCGATTGTCTCCAGGGAAGAATGGCAACGCGCCCGCGATCGATTGCTTGTCAAAGAAAAGGCCCTCACACGCGCTAAAGATGCGCTGGCAGCCGAACGCCGCCGTTTGCCTATGGTGCCAATCGAAAAGCATTATACCTTTGACGGACCCAATGGAAAATTGAGCCTGCTCGATCTCTTCGAGGGACGTTTGCAGCTCATTATATACCATTTCATGTTTGCACCAGATGTTCATGGCTGGCCCTCCGCCGGCTGTCCGGGCTGCTCCATGGTCATTGACCACATCGGACACCTTGCGCATTTGCACGCTCGTAATACTACGCTCGTTCTCGTTTCCCGCGCACCATTGAAAAATCTCGAAGCATACAAGCAGCGAATGGGTTGGACCGTGCCCTGGTTTTCTTCGGCAGCAACGAGCTTCAACGAAGACTTTAACGTCACAACTGCCGATGGCGAGACCTTTGGCCTGAGCGTTTTTCTGCGAATAGACGATGACGTTTTTCAAACTTACTTTACCACGGACCGCGCCTTGGAGGTGCTTGATGGAAACTTTACCCTGCTCGACTGGACGCCGCTCGGACGCCAGGAGCACTGGGAAGATTCGCCCAATGGCTGGCCGCAATCAGAGCCCTACGTGTGGTGGCGCAGGCATGACGAGTACTGATCGCGCGCAGCCTCTGGTTATGATCGCGACGTTCTACACCTTTCCTAATCAACAAAAATCAAAATGATCGACACAAATTGGACAATACAATGAGTACAAATCGCAATCCTGTAGGCTGGTTCGAAATCTATGTGCAAGACATAGAGCGAGCCAAGGCATTCTATCAGAAGACATTCCAAGTCACCCTTGAGCGTCTCGAAGCACCTGGTCTCGAGCTATGGGCGTTCCCAATGTCGATGGAGGCATCTGGGGCAGCTGGCGCGTTAGTCAAGATGGAAGATAAGGATTCGGGAATCGGAGGCACTCTCATCTACTTTTCTTGCCACGATTGTGCGGTTGAAGCGTCCCGCGCAGCCCAGAACGGCGGCAGAATCCAGAAAGAGAAGATGTCTATTGGCCAATACGGTTTCATCTCCCTTGTGGGTGATACTGAGGGAAACTTGATTGGCCTGCACTCGATGCAATAGCTCTCGAAACAGAGAGGATTAATCATCAGTGCACGAAGAAGGGTGTCTTTTTCAGAAATTATGAGTTGAGGATGTTGCGACCCTATCCAGCTGGGGCAAGCTTGTTCCTGTTAATTGTACACCCTTGCTACTAAACACGCTTATTCATTCACTAAAAATTACCTGTTCGACATACAGATATATAGATAATAGATTCTTAGTAAATCCTTAGGCATAATACTAAAGATAAAGCTACGTCAATCAGGCGGGACAGCGACATCGAAATTTACCGATACAGATGCGGAGGGGAATGCTCCCAGTCTCCTCCGACTCGAGATCGGCCAAGCTCGAATATCGACAGCATATATTTCGGGTCAATTAGTTCATGGGTCTTAAAATTGAGATTATTTGGAATGTAGGCCAGATTGAATTTAAAGCCTTGCTGTTTAGCAAATAGGTAGGATCCCAGCATTGAAGAGGCCGGCTGCTATAAAGCCCCTGTCCAAATAAACCCATGAAAGGATTCCCTGCCAGATATGCCGTGGAACGACATATCTGTGTAAAGCGTCT
>JAFAXJ010000492.1 GCA_019241095.1 Verrucomicrobiota bacterium
CTCGGCTCGTGCACGATGAAGCTCAATGGGACCGCCGAGATGATGCCCGTTACGTGGCCTGAATTCAGCCAGATTCATCCGTTCGCGCCGGCAGACCAAATTCAGGGATATCTGCAGCTTATTGATGAGTTACAAAAATGGCTTGCTGATATCACGGGCTTCACGGCTGTGAGTCTTCAGCCTAATGCGGGTTCACAAGGAGAATTCGCGGGACTGCTTACTATTCGTAAGCATCATCTCAAGAACGGTAACGATCTTCGCAATGTTTGCCTTATTCCCAACTCTGCCCATGGCACTAACCCTGCCTCTGCGGTCATGGCTGGCTTTCGCGTAGTTCCGATTCTTTGTGATGCTCAAGGAGATATCGACTTAGAGGACTTGCGAAAAAAAGCAGAAGTCCATTCGAAAAACTTGGGCGCTTTAATGGTCACCTATCCATCTACCCATGGGGTGTTCGAAACTGAGATCACAGAGATTTGCGACATAGTCCATCGCCATGGCGGCCAGGTCTATATGGACGGGGCGAACATGAATGCACAGGTAGGCTTATGTCGTCCTGCCGATTTCGGAGCGGACGTGTGCCACCTCAACCTGCACAAGACATTCTGTATTCCACACGGCGGAGGTGGGCCCGGCGTTGGACCTGTTTGCGTCAAAGCCCATTTGGCGGAGTTCCTGCCAGGTCACGCGCTGGCACCAATCGCTCTTATGGGTAAGATGGGCCCGGTCTCCTCCGCACCATTTGGCAGCGCTGGAATACTTTGTATCTCATGGGCCTATGTACAGTTGATGGGACCGGATGGCTTGACCGGCTCATCCAAGATCGCGATAGCGAATGCGAATTACATTGCGCGGAGACTTTCGCCCTATTTCCCTGTTCTTTTTCGGGGCAAAACTGGTTTGGTAGCGCACGAGTGTATCATTGACCTGCGGCATCTCAAGAGATCCGTAGGTATAGAGGTCGAGGATGTTGCCAAACGTTTGATCGACTACGGCTTTCATGCTCCTACTATGTCTTGGCCAGTCCCTGGAACCATGATGGTTGAGCCTACGGAAAGCGAGTCCAAAAGAGAGTTGGACCGGTTTTGTGAGGCAATGATTTCCATCTACGGCGAGATTCGCGCAATTGAGACGAACGAAGCCGATAAAAAAGACAACGTATTAAAACGAGCTCCCCATACTGCCGAAGATATCATCTCTGAGTCCTGGGATCGCGGTTATACGCGCGAATCTGCCGCATACCCTTCCGATTGGAGCCGCCAGTCTAAATACTGGCCCCCGGTAAGCAGGATTGATGGTGTCTTTGGTGATCGAAATCTGTTCTGCAGCTGCGTACCACTTACCGAGTTGGTCGATGAAACTCATTGATCGAATTGTGCATCTGCCGTGAAGCCGATCCTGGCCGATGAAGATCATTGATCGTTATCTCGGTTCACAGCTTTTAACGACTTTATCGTGGGCTGTTGGCTTGCTGACGATGATTCTCGTCCTTGGAAACGTTTTACGTGATCTGATCAACTTGCTACTAAGCCGCCAATTGCCCATATCTTACATTCTCAGCTTTATCGGCTATTTGCTTCCATTTTCGCTTACCTACTCCATACCTTGGGGTGTCCTGGTAGCCGTATTACTGGTCTTCGGCAAGCTTTCCTCGGACAATGAGTTGGTGGCATTACGAGCGAACGGTATTGGGATGCTACGCATCTGCAGCCCAGTGCTTTATCTCGCCCTGGCGCTTACGGGCGTTTGCCTCTGGATTAACCTCTATGTCGCCCCGATCGCGCAGGTTAAGTTGAAGTCGGCTTTGTTCGATCTGGCGTCCCATGATCCGCTTGCTCTTTTTGGAAGTGACGAGGTGATCGATCAATTTCCCAATCGTAAGATTTACGTTGGCAAAAAAGAGGGATCCGTTCTACGCGACTTATTCATATTCGAAATGAATTCCCAATATCTGCCGATGCGGATCATCAATGCGAGTAAAGGGACCTTGGAAGTGGACAAGGAGAACCAACAAGTATTACTACGCGTTTTCGACGCACGTTACGAGGAACGGGATGAGACAGCACCGGAGGATCTGAAAAAGCTGAGACACGGAATAACTATGCGCGAAGGCGTATTCCCAATCTCATTGGAAGAACTGATTCGGAAGGCTCGCAGTAACCAAAGGCCAAATGAACTTACCTTGGACCAGTTACATGTTGCTCTTTCCCAAACCAACGACAAAGAGGATGACGCGGCTTTTCGCACTGAGGTGAGCAAACGGTTCTCGAACGCAATGGCCGTTTGTACCTTTGCATTGATTGGCGTCCCGTTGGCCATCACTGCGCAGAGAAGAGAAACTTCGGTTGGTATTGCGCTTAGCTTGGCC
>JAFAXJ010000560.1 GCA_019241095.1 Verrucomicrobiota bacterium
ATTGATGAACATCGCCCCATGCGAAATGAAACAGTCGTCTCCAATCTCTACCAGTTCGCAAATGAAAGCGTGGGATTGGACACGACAACGTTTGCCAATGATGGTGTCCCGCTGGATTTCAACAAAAGGGCCGATAAAGCTTCCATCGCCGATCGCGCAACCGTATAAATTGACTGGCTCGACAACCGTGACGTTTTCACCAAACTGAACGTCGACAATCCCCGCTTGCCTCAAATTGGGTTCGGCCCCTTTCAATGCGGTACTCATTCTGGTTTCAAAGCTTTGGCTTGCTCGAGAATATCAACGACATTCCGCGCGTGCGGAATCCCCGTGATCGGCTTGCCGCCAGTCCTCATACTGGTCACGAAAGCCTCTGCTTCCTGTTTTAACGGCTCAGTGAATTGCACCTGGGGCATGAGAATATCGCCGCTTCGATAACTGAAGAGCTCAGGTCGCGGATTATCAAAATCCATGTTCTGGCCAAGTATCGCTTTTTTGTCGATTCCTTTATCATAGATCGCTATCTTATCCTCCGCTACGTCATCGTAGACGACCATTTTTCGGGATCCAACTACGATCATTTTTCGAACCTTTTGCGGATCCAACCAACTCACGTGGATGTTCGCAATGACCTTATTAGGATATACAATACTTAGAAAAACCACATCGTCGACTCCGGTTTGAATGAAATCCATTCCCAGACGATGAACTGCAACAGGGCTGGGGTCGCCAAGCCAGTACTGAATAATGCTGATATCGTGAGGAGCAAAGTTCCAGAGCGCATCAATGTCGGAACGTATGCGGCCAAGATTGAGACGTTGGCTGTAGATGTAACGGATCTCGCCCAGCTCCCCAGAATCCACCAAACGTTTCACATACCTGACCGCAGCATTGTAGAGAAACGTATGGCCAGCCATTACCACCAGTTCACGTTCCTTTGCGAGGCAGTCCAGCTCGTCTACTTCTGACACCCTGGTAGCAAGTGGTTTTTCAACAAAAACATGCTTACCGGATAAAAGGCTTTGCTTGGCGAGTTCAAAATGCGTTCCGGCCGGCGTTGCTACTACAATACCGTTCACCTCCGGATCTTGCATGACCTCGGAAACGCTTTCGACGGCCTTCGTACGGGGGAAGTTGGTTTCAACAAATGTACGTCGTTCCGGACTGGAGTCCACGACGTATTTCACCAGACAACCGCGCAAAGAAGAAAAATTTCGTAGAAGATTCGGTCCCCAATATCCGCAACCAATCTGAGCTAAAATAACGTCGTTCTGAGTCATACCTTTGAAAATATCGATGTATCGAAACGAGACTCCACGTAACGAGCAGATTGTCTTGCTGCGACCGCGGTCTCCAATGAACTAGATCTCGGTTGATGGATCCGAATCTTTAGCCCAGGTAGCTCAGATATTATCTTTTCAGTATGTTTTTCGTCAATATCAGCAATCGGTGCACCAAAATGGGTTTCGCGCCGTTTCCGGAACCATGCAACTGCTTGACCGGCGTTCGGCATCCAAGCCTTTCGTTCGCGCAAGTTCGCCAATAGCCAGACATAAAAAGCATCCCACAAGCGCTCGGGAGCAATGCTTCGGTCGTGCCAATTGATTGTCAGTGCTCCCCCGAATTGAGCGATATCGTCGAAGAGCTTGCTGACAACTTTGGCAGCTTCCTTTTCGCTCAGGCCCAAGTACCCCGGATAAAAAAGAGCCGTGTCCATTACTATGAGCGGCAGCTCAAGCAAACGCTCTACGCCGAACGGGCGATAAGCCTGGCTTGTGCCGGCTCGATAACCGACCGTTTCGCAATATCCAAACGTAGAATCATAGCTAAATCCAGCCGCCTCCAGCCGTTCCGGGGAAAAGCGATCCCAGAAAAGCCAATGCATCCGAACCCCGGTCTCGTCCTCCCGCAAATACTCGGCAACTTTCCCGCGTTCCCTTTTTCCATCCTCCTCACTTAACCATGCGTCGATGCCGTGGACGCCGATCTCACGCTTGGCGCTGATAAGGGTTGCAAGCTGAGAGCTTATCTGTTTTGGATCGTATCTCGAAGCACGCAGTGCGGGAGCTGCTCCTTCCATTGTCTTGCCTGGGTAGCCAGGCTCCGGAATTACAAAGAAAGTTGAACCCGCTTCCCCTTCCAGCTCCAGATAACGGTCAAATCCGCTCCAAAGGTCTTTGCCCAAACCCAGGTGAATCAATGGCGCCTTGAGCGCCGCGGCAAAATTCGAGCCGAGATGTGTCCAGGCTCTCTTGCCTTTGATAACGTTAAAAATAGTTCCCGCTGTTGCTCGATACAAAAAGCCGATCATCGTATGATCAAGCCCGTGAGTCCGAAATATTGGATGATCTAAGTCGTGGGTGAGGCAAGCGATGGAATCAAATCCCGCGGGAATAGGAGGAATTTCTGAAATAGTGAACCCTGACAAAGTTATCCAATTTCGGAGTTCCGCAATGTGTTCATCCAAGGCTGGAATAGAGGCATTTGCAGCCGGCTGTCCGGCGGTGAGGAGAAACCGCACCTCTCCAAAGAGATTGTATCCAACTCGCAGAATGCGCTGTGAACCCCGCCTGATCAGAACACAGATCGAGGCTTGTTCCTCGAGATCTCTCGCTAAATCGCACTTGCTGTCCGGAAAGATTACCCGGTCGCCATAAATGGGAATCTTCCGGCCCTCGTCTGAAACGATCTGACCTGCCGGTAGCGACCGAGGCAGAAAATTCTCTTCCTTGTCGAATCGGGTGTGGTTTCCATCAAAAACGATAACCAATCCGGCGTCGAAATTTTCTAAATCGTCTCCAGTGCAGAGGACAACATCATAGTGCACGCCAGCACGGCAGAATTCCCAAGCAGTTTTAAAAAGCTGAAAAAATTCTGCCGCAGCTTCGCGCTCATGCGGGCGGACTGCCACTCCTATCATTGCGCAATACCGGCGCGCGACGCTGGTTGATTCGAGGGCACTGTCGGCGAAGATCCGTTCACCCCCAACAGGCGTGCTGTCAAATTTAAGAATCGTAACCGCTCAGTGCTCCACTGATGGTCCTGGTAGACCTTTTGAGCTCTTTTTACCATCTCGGCCAACTCAGTTTTATGCGCAAAGGCATATCTATATTTTGCTGTGAGATCTTCAACATTGCCCAGTTCGAACATGAGAAGGGAGGACTCATCGAAATAATCTAGAATCCCTGGCGCGCGCGGAGCAATAACAGGCTTTGCTTGGGAAAGATATTCAAAGATCCGGGTCGGCGTGTTCAGCTCGGTAAAAATGCTTCGTCGGTTTGGGATTACTCCCACATCCGACTCACGGATTGCCGCTGCGATTTCCTCTAGCTTCTTGGGACCTAGATAACGAATAGCCTTGGACAGATTGCGCTTCTCCACATCTTGGAGCACCTCTTCAAGAAAAGGAGTGCTCTTGCCATAAATGTGTAACTCTGCCCCTGGCATCGCCTCGTAAGCCGCTGCGAAAGCCGCGACAGCAACGTCTAACCCGTGTCTCTCAACAATTGAACCATGATACATCAGGACGAAAGGACGCTCGAGCGTGGACTCGCCTGCTTTCATTGATTGCTCCCGAAAAGCAAAGATTTCCTCGTCGGGAGAATTCATCACCACCGTGACTTTTCCCTTCGCGCAACTCCTGCGGGAGAAAATTTTACGACACGCTTCGTTCACAGTCAGAATAGCGTCTGCGAATGCTAAACTTAGCTTTTCCAGAGCTTTGAGAATCCGAACGGCCCAGCTTCTTTCCTTAATGCCGAATATAGTCATCATCAATTCCGGCATGGGATCATGGAGATCCAGAATAACCTTAGCTCGTAACAACTTGGGAACTAACCCGCTAAAAACCAATACATCCGGCATATTATGCACATGCACCAAATCATATCGGGACCTTAGCGAACGGCCGGCCAAAATTAGTCCGCACTTCAATATGAAATAGCCATACTGCATCAGATA
>JAFAXJ010000649.1 GCA_019241095.1 Verrucomicrobiota bacterium
ACGATGGATGATGATCATGTATTGCCGCGGGAACACTTTTCTCAGTGCCTCGAAGCGATAAGAAGCGACCCCAGTTCAATTTGGACCACCGGAGAAATCGGATTCGTCGGAGGCAACTTCATCGGGGTTGTCGAGACTGCCAGTCAATTGGGTGCGGCGGGCGTTGGGCAAGCGGTCGACGACCCGGATGACAATTGGGGTATTTCCGACGGTTCGACCATTTATCCGCGCGAAATATTCGATCGAGGTCTGCGTATGGTCGAGGATTTCGGTTTCGGTTCCTCTTACCTGGAGTTCGGCGCCTTCCTGTACAAACGCGGATGGAAGTCCCGGTGCATACGCAGTGCGCTCGTAGAACATCATGCAGAAGTACTGAGCCAGCCAAATCCCATTAGCCAGCGATTTGCCAGCATTTGCTTCAATTGCCACTTTCGGCCTGACGCACTGCGGATGCTAAGAAATCTGGCGCCTCACTGGATGAATTGGCCCGAATTGCCGAGGTTGTTCGAAAAAGCTTATCGTCGATGGAAGACGCAGTAATATGTTTAATCGGCCTCGATACTGTACGGTTGTCGGGAAGTCGGCTCAACACAACCGAACAATTCGGTATTTGTCAGGCGCCGGATTTTCTGATCTTTGAGAATCGTGCGTTGGCGAAGGCAGGCATTTGAAGCCTTTGTGGGATTGATACGGAGGATTTCTCCTGAGGAACCTGCATTGCCGAAATCGCCCAAAAAAATCTTTGTCCTTCGCAACAATGACATCGGTGACCTGCTGGTAGTTACTCCGCTATTCGACGCGTTGAAGCGTACCTTTCCCGACGCCGCGATCATCGCGGGTATCGGATCCTGGAATCGCGACGTTCTTCTCGGGAATCCGCATGTGTCTAAGGTTCTGAACGTAAATGCGCCGTGGCATAATAAGTTCGTCCAACCACAAGGAGTTGCGAGCGCTTTGAGATACATTTATCAATCTCATGAAGTGGGCGCCATCGCGACTTCTTGCGCAGACATAGGCATTGATGTACTTGGGAGCGGATTCGGATCCCTTTTGTTGATGCGAGCAGGCATTCCTTTTCGAATGGGTGTGCGCGGGTATGCTGGAGGAGAGTCTGGGACTCAGTGCTCGGTGGAGTACCGGCCTGAAGAACATGTCGGCCGGCAGGCGCTTCGATTTGCAGAAATGCTCGGATGCGTCGATTTGCCGGAAAATCGTCCACAGCTTTTTCTCGACAAATTCCCGGAAATCGGAAGGACCATCGTAATCGCACCGGGAACCGGTCTTCCGGAAAAAGGGTGGCCGGAGACTCATTTCGTTGAGCTTGGCCGATTGCTCAAAGACTTCAAACTGGTTGTCATCGGTTCAAAGGCAGAAGCTCGGCTTGCCTCGCTTATGGGTGACAGGAACGCAGGAATTCTAGATCTGACCGGCAAACTCAGCCTCCGCGGAAGTTTCGCGATTATCGGGGCAGCGCGACTCCTTATCTCTAATTCAAGCATGGCAATGCATGCAGCCGCGGCGTTTCACAGGCCGGCGGTAATTCTTCTCGGAAGCCAATTTTCATCGGCCGTCGCACACCACCGTCAATGGGGTTATACGGAGGCGGTCCATCTTGGTCGTGAAAAAGATCATCCAACAATTTTCAGCCCGGATGAAGCAATAACGGAAATCCGCGAGATCTTATCTCAGCTTTGAAGCCTGTTCGATAGTAATACGAATCGGGGAAGAAAGAATTCACTCCCTTTTTGCCTGGATTTAGTCCCATTTTGCTGCTTTCGCTTTTGCTTTCTGAGCGGCTCCAGAGCCAATAGGTCAGCTTGCGGCGGAGGTTTGATCCGTCTACGATGGCCGATAGATTTTTAGACCAACGAAGTAACGGAATACCAAAGAAATTGCATGCAAGGAGCTATCCTTACACTCGGCAGACTGGGAAGGGATCGACTGGTCAGGGCTCTGGAATATCTTCCGATCTCTTCACGAACCCTCGGTCCGCCCAAAGGATTTTACGGTTCGTTCAATGAG
>JAFAXJ010000624.1 GCA_019241095.1 Verrucomicrobiota bacterium
TATCGTCCAGGCCTGCAATCACTTGCGGATTGAGCTGATGGAAGTCTTGCGCTGTACGGAATATGGTAGCCCTGAACGCTATCTCACAACAAAATGCGGCGCATACGGTACAAAGTCGTGACAAATGGCAGTTTTCAAACATAGGAAGCGACCATCACCATGGCAAAATCTTAGCGTGCAGGCTAAGCATAAGTGGCTGCTTCCTTTTTTCGCCCTGGAATGGCTGTGGTCCTGGATCGCATATCTCTTAAGCGGATGGGCATTCCTTGAGGTACTTGAGAATATTGGAACTCTTTCTGTGCTGCTGGCCGTCATCTCTTATTTCATGGAAAGCGGCGACAGATTGAAACAGAAGCATTATCAAGCTTGGCAGGTCATTAACTCCGCGCAGTCTAAAGGTGGTAGCGGGGGGCGAATCGAGGCTCTGGAAGAACTTGCGGCAGATAAAGTCCCTTTAGTAGGCGTTGATGTGAGCGACGCCTTTCTTCAAGGAATTAATTTGGATGGCGCAAACCTATTGCGCGCCAACCTTCGCGCTGCAGACGTCAGGGGCGGTCGTTTCGTCGGAGCGCAACTGGAATACGCTGATCTGACTTCCGCAAATTTTCGAGGTGGAAGCTTTGAAAAAGCCAATTTGAGGAATGCGGTTTTACAGGACTCTGACCTGAATGGAGCGAATCTAAGCGGAGCTGACCTTCGTGATGCCAAACTCGCAAAAGCCGATTTGCGCAATACTAATCTACGGGGCATAAATTGGCGTAATATCACCGACATAAATCTGGCTAATCTGTTTGGAGTGCGAAATGCGCCGAGCGGGTTTTGGACTGGGCGAAACAAAAGGGGGCTGTATCCCTGGAATCTGATTCCGAATGGGAAACTTTGCTTGCCAGACAATGATCAGACCGCGCAATAATTCATTAAATGAGGTGTTAAATTGCTGAAGAGTTCCTCCATGACAAGTTCTTCCACTTGGACCGCGTTGCGAAATCCGGTCTACCGCAAATTATGGTTCGCATGTCTTATTTCCGGGACCTGTGTTGCTGCGCACGATACGGCGGCCACTTGGACGATGAACATGATGACGAAGTCCCCGTTGTTTCTGTCACTAATGTCAACGGTTGCATCATTGCCGTTCTTCCTCTTTACGCTGCCAGCCGGAGCGCTTGCCGATATCGTCGATCGCAAACGCCTGATGTATGTAATGAATATCTGGCTGGCAGCATCAGCTGGCGGTCTGGCAATTCTTGGTTGGCTGAATCTTATCAATCCCTACGTGCTCTTATTTGCCGTTTTCATGATAGGACTGGGTTTTGCGTTTAACGCGCCGGCATGGACGTCGCTTCAACCAGAAATCGTCACTAACGAAGAACTACCTTCAGCCGCCACGCTGGGAGGTTTGCAATTGAATATCTCTGGCATCATAGGCCCTGCGATCGGAGGATTGCTGCTGCCGTGGATTGGTTCCTACGGCGTTTTTGCGCTGAATGCGTGCTGTTTCCTGATTTTGATTTTTGCAATCGCTCAAGTGAAATTGAAGAGACCGGGAGCTAATCTTCCTCTTGAGAACTTTCTTGAATCTTTCGTAACTGCCGTCCGTTATGTACGCTATGCGGGCGGCATTCAAATAGTGCTCCTGCGCAACGTACTTTTTGCGTTATTCATCTCGGTTATCCCATCATTGATCCCGGTAGTCGGTTTGAAGCAGCTGCATCTCAGTTCGGCAAATCTGGGATTGGTCTTCACTTGTATGGGCGCCGGTTCGGTAACAGGCGCCATTTTTATTCTTCCTTGGGCGCGAAAAAGATTTTCATCCAATATCGTCACCATCCTCGCCAATGTGCTCGTAGGGGTGGTGTTTCTCCTGATGGCGATTACGCGCAATATTCCGCTTTTCCTGTTTGTTGCGGCAATGGCTGGGGCGGCTTGGACGATGGCGGCATCGGAGCTATGGGTAGCTGGGCAACGAGCAATGCCGAGCTGGGCTCGAGGACGCATGAACGCCATAGTCATCATGGCAGCGCAAGGCGCGATCGCTCTCGGCGGAGTAATCTGGGGTACTTCAGCCTCAACTTGGGGTATCACTCCCACCTTATTGGCTGCCGGGATATTAGTGATTTTAAGTTTAGGTTTGCTTTTCTGGCTTTCGATCGACTTCACCGGGACGCTACATTTCGAACCGGCCGCTGTATCGGGGGCTTCCCATAAATTTATTCACATGCCGCAACCTCATGATGGACCGGTTGCGGTAACGATCGACTTTGAAATGGATATGTTAACTGGCAGGAAGTTTCTAGAAATTTTACGCGAAGTCCGTTTGATTCATCTACGAAACGGCGCCTTCAGTTGGCGACTCTATGAGGATCTCAAT
>JAFAXJ010000075.1 GCA_019241095.1 Verrucomicrobiota bacterium
CCGCCCGAGGAGCTGCCGAAATTCTACGACGCCGTTGTCTCGGGTCGATGCGAGTTCGCCAACGGGTCGCGTCTCGTTTACCCAATGGAGGAGAAGGCCATGCGATTTCTGAACCTGTGTGCCAACAAGATCTTCAGTATCCTGTTCAGTTGGCTTCTTGGACAACCACTTAAGGACACTCTTTGCGGGACGAAGGTCCTCGCGAAGCAAAGCTACGAAAGCATTGCCGCGAATCGCTCCTACTTCGGAGATTTCGACCTGCTGTTCGGTGCGAGCAAACTCAACTTAAAAATCCTTGATATACCTATCCGTTACAAAGAACGCGCGTATGGCAAGACGAACATCAAGCGCTGGAAGCATGGGTGGTTGCTTTTGCAGATGTTGGTTTTCGCGGCTTTGAAACTAAAATTCGTTTAACCGAAAGCGAAAAGGAGAGGCACCGTTTCACATCGACCACCCGTAGCTGCGACTTCGATCTCGGAGTTCTAATCTAATCTATAAGTTAATGGTCCGTAAATCCGCCTGGTGGCTGCTACATCCATAAGAACAGGATATGAATGGCACTTTGAACGATTGCAAGCGCTGAAACGCAACAAGAAACTAGTCGGGATGATCGGATCCGATCAAGACCTGCAAAAAACAGTAGCAGAAAAAGGACGATCGCCGGTGTTATCAGCCGCGGGAGCCAATATCCGGCCGTGTAGGCTCCAACAACAACCGGGAGAAGTGACACGATAAAACCAAGCCAAGCACTCGCGGTCAGTGCGACAATAATATAAAAGAGATCGTTCCGCGATTTTCGGCCCACTACATTCATCAGCGATCGGGCTACAAAAATTGGAAGTGAAATCAGCATCGCTGCAAACCAGACTACGCCTCCGGCAAGGGCGACCTCCATCAGGCGGTGATGAAATGAAGAACGTTTCCCAACTAACGCGCCTAGGAGATAAGGCTGGGTTCCGGTTTTGTCCTGGAAAAAGTCGAGGACGTCCGTAAACGTTCCGAGACAAAGCAAAGCGGGATAACTGTAGCGGTATTGGTGCGAAAAGGACGGAAGCAAGTTCCAATGCGACGGAGCCCTGAACAGTTCAACATCGGCACTTCTAAGGAACAGCGCGTTGCGCAGCGGTAAAGTGCGATGCGGTATGGTCAATTGCGAAGCGATACTGTGTCGATCTTGTAGCAGCAGGAACAGTCCCAAGCCGCCGGTGACCCCGAGGAAGATCAACGCCGACACTATCGCTTGTCGCAAAGAGATAACCCCGCACCAGACAAAGAGCGCAGTTGAAAGGGGAAAGATCGGGATCAAACAGATCGCGGTGAACTTGCTCAAGATGCTGAGTGCTGCCATAGCTGTGCATACGATAAGGGTGAGAGTGTACCCCCGATTGCACCAAAGAATGCGTCCCGCGGAATAGAGACCGGCCAGAATCCAGATTGGTGTGAGTGCATCTGGACAGATTACGGCAGACGTGATGGTAAAGGCCGGCAAGAATGCGACCAGACAGAGTAGTCCAAGTCGCAGCAATTGACCTTTGATCATCAGCGTCGCGTTGGCGTACAAGAGAATTAACGCACAAACATTGAACAAGACGTTCACAACTCCCATAGCGCGGGTCCAGTTAGGACCAAACAATTGGAGAACTACGGCCGCAACTCCATAATAGAGCGGTGGGTCTACGTGGTAGCCAGGACTTGGACTAAGGGGATGCTGGGCCATTTCCAATGTCAATTGGCGGTGGTAGTAGAAATCTTGGCCCTGGGCTCCGCCCTTGTAGACAGCATTCAACTCCAATATCAGGAAAGTAACGACGACGATCGCTACACCGCAAATCTCGAGGTTACGCCGTACCTTGGAATCCGCGATGCCATTATCAAAACAGAGAAACGAAGTTACGCTTTGCATCAATTCCAAGGGCAATTATTCTACGACTGCACGAGCGGACGCAAGCACTCGCTTCCCAAACACTTTGTTGTCGACAAGTTTCGAGATGGCAGGGGACAGCGGCGGCAAACTCTCTGTTTTCGGACACCAGAGGAGGACATCGCTTTTCTGGATTGTGCCTGGGCAAACCAGGATGTCAACGTCGTTGCCTGATTCCCCTTACCAGGTAGAAAACCGGTTGCTGCCGGTCACGGACTGTTCCATCGAGGGATCGGGTGCAATAGATTGCTTAGATCGGTCGCCATGTAAAACTCTCCGAAGTGTTCGTGGTCCCTGTGCATAAGAGCTCCAAACAACGTTGCGCCACATCCTGTTATGTCCAACAGCGCGTTGTGGTCCCCTTGCGCATCAGGCCCCATTGTAGAAAACGTTCCATTGCAGTGGCGCGAGAGACCGAATCATTGGGGAACGATATGCACATTGCCGGGCCCGTCTAAAGCCACAAGTTGCTCTCGAAACGCGGGAATGTCCGAGCAAATGACCGGTATTCCGCGCTGTGTCGCTTCGGCAAATGGGAAGCCCAATCCCTTATAGACCGCAGGCGAAACCATGCTGCGCGTATCTCGTAGAGCGCGTCTACCACCGGTAAGTCAACCTCACCGATAACTTCAACGCGATGGTCCAGCAACGAAGCGTGATCGTGCAGAAAGCGGCGCGCCTCCTCCATCGCTGGATTTGTAAAACCTCCATTTCGCGCGGAAACCGTCTACGTAGACCCCCAAAGCCCGTGAAAAGTCCAGATTACATGCTTGCGGCCAGCAATGAAGGCGAGTGACTCGACTGAAGCGTAGTTGCCATGAAAATTATGGAGATGAATGATATCAGCTGGATCTTTTACCAGGTCGCGAAACGCGCGATCTGTCCAGCGTGACCGAGGCGCGAAATGATCAACTAATCGGTCCAGGCGTAAGCAAGCTAGAGCTAGAGTTTTGTCGGCACGGCTTGGTTTAGTCCAAAACAATAAAACGGGAGAGCGGTTTTGTGTTGCCTGGACCTTTATAAGGGAATAGAAATCAGCCACGGTATCGGCTTTTGACGAGCTCACGAACGGTCCGATCAACTAGCGCATGCACGAAGGCAGTCTAAGGAACTTTTGCTTTGCCACCCTTGCCCTTCACGAGCCCTACAGAAGAGCTACGACAAATCTCGCAAATGACTTGGCGATACACGCGCCAGGCAAAAAGCTTATTGCCCTCACAGACGACCCTCGCCCCTTCCAGGACCAAAGTAACGTTATCGCGCGCTTCCACCGGCAACAAGGATTGTTTAGTTGCTGGAACGACAAAAGATTCGCTGTTTGCGCTGCCTTCCAATTTGCAGATACCGTCATCTTC
>JAFAXJ010000081.1 GCA_019241095.1 Verrucomicrobiota bacterium
CCGGAATTCAAGGTCAGGACTATCTTTTTCAGTGCGTTTGCAGATGAAGCAGCGGTGTATTGTTTCCTCTGCGGCAGCTTTGGATTCAAATTTCCGTCGTCTGAGGTTCACTGTCGTTCCATGTCTGAGTTTCTGGACTGCTGCAGGTCCGAAAAACACGAAATAGTTCAGAAATGAAACAAGTATTGCTGCCTTTGTGGTGAGCGACCCGAGCGCCAATTCCAAGAGTAATGGAGCTAAACTAAACAGCGCCACCCATTTCACCTTCAGGGGTAAAATAAAAAAAACATAGATTTGCACATCCGGATAAAGTGTTGCGAAAGCGAAAAACAGCGAAAGATTGAGCAGGAAAGCGAAAAGGCCGCCGCCTCCGAAAAAAAAAGCAGCGATCGTAACCCCGAGCATTCCTAAGAAGTAGAAAAGGGTCATCCGGAACGGACCCCAGGCATGTTCAAGTGCATCTCCCATCCAGACAAGAAACCACAGATAGAAGACTAAAAAGAGAGGCTGCAAGGGACTGCCGCCTCTCAGGAGGATTTCCGGCACAAAGATATAGCTGACCAACCGCCAGACCTCACCATGCAATATTTTTTCTGGGATAAGGAGCAGCGCTCCGATGTAACTGGGTTGGAAAAAATGCAGAAGGTAGACAAGTCCATTGAGCAGAGCAATCATCTGCATCAAACGCGGAATGCCTAAAAAACCTAAACGCGTTTCTAACCAGTTGATCCAAGACATAATTTGTTTGGTCTACGACGAAAACATTCGAACCGTCAGCCACCATCAAACTCAATTACTTAGCCCTTTTGACCGCAAGTCCGGACGAGAACGGCAGCTAGACCAAATCGAATCATTTGGCGATAAGCGCCTCGTAGCCTTTGGAGTCTCTCAATTGTTGCAGTTCCTCTGGCTTAGTGAGCTTTAATTTGAACAGCCAACCAGCACCGTAAGGATCGAAGTTTACTAACCCTGGGTTGGTTTCTAGTTCAGCATTTGTTTCGAAGACTTCGCCCGATGCTGGCGAGTAAATATCGCTCGCTGCCTTTACGGATTCTACCGTTGCAACTCGCGCTTGCCGCTCAGTAATGACGCTCGACGATGGCAATTCTATAAAGACAATGTCGCCAAGCTCACTCTGAGCGTGATCGGAAATCCCCACAGTGCCGATATCTCCTTCTACTTTGATCCATTCGTGAGTATCGGAATACCTCAGATCGTCAGGAACTAGCATGCCCTCTTGTATAACGGTTTTTTTTCTACAGTCGCAGGATATTTTCGACCCCGAATTTCTATTTCGATTTCTTTTCCCGGAACGGCGAACTCTACGTCAACGTAGCCCAGACCAATGCTTCGACCAAGAGTGGGTGACAAAGTGCCGCTCGTCAGCTCGCCGATCTGTTTGCCGTTGTCAAAAACTGGATAATGAGCTCTAAGAGGTGGACACCTCTCTGCTCCCTTGACTGCGACAAGACGTTGCCTCAATCCGGATTTTCGCTGCGCCAAAAGAGCGGATCTCCCGAGAAAATTAGTTTTGGTTAAATCGACAAAAATTCCCAAGCCGGCCTCAAAAGGTGTTCTCTGGGTTGAAAGGTCAGCGCCGTTGAGTGGGTAACAAACTTCCATTCGCAGCGTGTCACGCGCGCCCAGGCCTGCGGGGCAAAGGCCAAGCTCTTTTCCGGCAATAAGAAGCCTAGTCCAAAGTTCGGTCGCAAATTGTGCTGGAAAAAAAATTTCAAACCCATCTTCTCCAGTATAGCCAGTCCGGGCTATAGTCAGGGATAGATCACCCGAGGCGACCTCAATGACACAGTTTCGAGCTGGCAATTCAGTTGCAATTGCACGGTCGAATCGCCGCATAATCTCTGACGCGCGTGGTCCTTGAAGAGCAACGGCACCGTACCTTAGACTCTGGTTTGAGAACGCGATGCCTCCACCCAAATGACTTCGGATCCAAGCAATATCTTCATCCATTTTGGCAGCGTTAACCACGAGCAGATAGCGCGATTGCTGTCGCCTGTAAACGATCAGATCATCGATAACACCTCCATTTTCGTTTAGCATGAAAGTGTACTGACCCTCGCCCTCTCTCAGTGAAGCTACATTATTGGTCAAAATATTATTGAGCGCCTGTTCCGCACCGGCCCCTTCCAGCTCCAGCTGTCCCATATGAGAAATATCAAAAACGCCGGCGCTCTTTCTTACTGCTCTATGTTCCTCTACGATGCTGGTATAAAGGACTGGCATTTGCCAGCCCCCAAATTCAATCATTTTTGCGCCCAGCTTGGAATGTTCGTGAAAAAGTGGAGTGCGCTTTGACATGTTTTCGTCGGCTGCTCCAGCCATCTCTGGACGATATTGATTAACGCGCGAAGCGAAAGCGAAAACCAGCTGCGTCGGGCACCAAGCAGATCTTACCAACAAGTTCAAAGGATGACGCTTCAAAGCCAGCGTGTAGCCTAGAAGCCCACACACGCCTTGTTTTTTTTTGGTCCCTAATGCACTATGCTCGATGTCGAATTCGGAACTTTCAAAAGGAGTGGGGACGGAGTTCGGCTTCGCAGAACGGCATATCGGCCTAAATTCAGATGATCTAAAGGGAGTGTTGGGGGCGCTTGGTTGTGACTCGTTAGATCAATTGATAGATCGGGTTGTCCCGACCAAAATCCGGCTTCGGCGTCCGTTGGATCTTCCTGCGGCAAAAAGCGAAACTGAAGTACTCGCAATAGTTCGTGAAATCGCATCCAGAAATCAGCTCGCGAAATCCTACATTGGATTGGGCTACTCCGGCTCCATAACACCACCGGTCATTCAGCGGAACATTTTGGAAAATCCGAACTGGTACACTGCCTATACCCCTTACCAACCGGAGATCGCTCAGGGGCGTCTGGAAGCACTTCTGAATTTTCAGACAATGATTTCAGATCTCACAGGTCTGGAAATCGCTAACGCATCGCTACTCGATGAAGGGACAGCAGCCGCCGAGGCCATGGCTCTATGTTTTTCCGTAAGGCCACCTTCTTCCAGCAACAGATATTTTGTTTCGGATGGATGTCATCCGCAAACCATCTCAGTGGTCCAGACTCGTGCTGAACCTCTTGGGATCGAAGTGCTTGTCCAAAACCCTGAAACTTGGGATCTATCCTCAAAACCTTTTGGCGCTCTTTTGCAATATCCGACCACAACCGGAAAAATCGAAGACTACAGGGGCCTGATTAGAAATCTTCACGATGCAGGAACAAAAGTCGCTGTTGCGGCGGATCTGCTCAGCTTGACCCTGCTGATGCCGCCGGGCGAATTTGGAGCTGACATCTGCGTCGGCACGAGCCAGCGCTTTGGTGTGCCAATGGGGTTTGGAGGACCGCACGCAGCTTTCTTCGCCACGCGTAATGAGCTCAAACGCCATATGCCAGGCAGGCTCGTGGGAGTGTCAAAAGATACCGCTGGCCGGGTTGCATTACGCCTCGCACTTCAGACTCGAGAGCAGCATATCCGGCGAGACAGGGCCACAAGCAATATTTGTACAGCGCAAGTTTTGCTCGCCGTGATCGCTTCTTCCTATGCCGTGTATCACGGCCCGAAACGGCTTCGGCGAATGGCGGAGCAAATTCATATCAACACTGAAATACTTGCCTTGGGTCTGGAACGTCTCGGATTCAATCTTTTGACAGGCCCTTATTTTGATACCCTCACAGTGGATCTCGGAACGAGCCGTGACGCGATACTTGAGCGAGCTAAACAGGAAAAAATCAATTTTCGCCATTTCCAGGATGGGAGGATAGGCATTTCCCTCGATGAGACTACAACCGATCGAGATCTTCAAGGGCTCTTGGATCTATTCTGCGAAGGAGACCGCTTATTTGTTGATGATCTTGCTCCCGAGATCTCCAGTAATATTCCAGCGGATCTCAGAAGACGTTCATCATTTCTTGGGCATCCTGTCTTTAACTCCTATCATACTGAGACTGAGTTGTTACGTTATCTTCACCGGTTGGAGCAGAAGGATCTCTCCCTGACCACGTCAATGATCCCTCTCGGCTCGTGCACGATGAAGCTCAA
>JAFAXJ010000406.1 GCA_019241095.1 Verrucomicrobiota bacterium
AGATCTCTTGGGAAGTTGACGCGTCCGGCCCGCGGGGTTATGTAACCGCATCGGGCCGGAAAGTTGACATTGGGGATCTCAGCGGAGTATATGCTCGTTATGTAAGCTTCCGCGGTGGACCGCAGCGGCAAGCGTTTTCAAAGCTTGAACGAGACATGATGGATGCTGAGTATCAGCTCTCCCTCATGCAGCTTTTAGATTTACTGCCCTGTGTCGTGGTGAACCGGGCGAAGGCCTGTACCTCCAACGATTCAAAAGTCTACCAAGCGTTTCTTGCTGAGTCGTTTGGGCTGCGTACGCCGCGGACCCTTGTGACAACGAATCCAGATGACGTCCGGGAGTTCCACAACGCATGTGGGCGGCGGGTAATTTACAAGTCGCTGAGCAGCATCCGCTCGATTGTGCACCGGTTGAATGATGACGACTTGGGCGAACGCCTAAATCGAGTGCGAAACTGCCCAACACAGTTCCAGGAGTGCGTGGACGGCCTGGATATCCGCGTGCACACGGTGGATGATAAAGTATTCGCGACTGAGATCATCTCTGAAGTGAGCGACTACCGTTATGCCGGGCGTGACGGCTCGCGCCTGTCGATGCGAGCGACTGACATTCCCATTGACGTCGCCGAAGCCTGCACCGGTATGGCGCGGTCATTGGGTCTAGCCCTTGCTGGAGTCGACCTGCGGCGAACACCGGACCATCAGTACTACTGTTTTGAAGTCAACCCGTCCCCCGGGTTTATCTTCTACGAACGGGCAACGGGACAGCCGATCAGCGAGGCAGTTGCGCACCTTTTGCACGGCAAGAAGCAGCCTATTTGAAAAAGCTCGGGAGGGGTCGAACCTGGTGAAGTACTCTTCCCTTAAAGCCAGACGTGCTCGAACCCTCACCTATAACAGTCAATGCCTACTAACTTAGCCGAGGGCGAAGCTTTTGGCTAGGTAGGTCCGGCATTCTGATCCGGAATGTTCGACGGTCACCGAAAAACTCCGAATCCACGGCAGATTCCTCGTATTCCCGGATATTGTTAGTGGATCATTGCTGCTGAGGTTTCAAGCCAGCGGTATCAGTCTGTCCCTGGTAGAACGGATGCAGAAGTGGAGCGAATCGGCTAAGAGAAATCTTATCCGAATCAATAGTTTACGTAAGACCCTCAGCCTGAGTTGCGCACCCGGAGAGGCTCGAACTCCCAACCTTCCGATCCGAAGTCAGATACAGAAGGTGACACGCTCTGGTTTCCAGTGACCTGTTATGATCCATTAGTCAACCTATGCTGCACTCTTTGTGGCAACCGCAAGCGTGCAAGGTCATCCGGACTGCGCTTGTCCTTTGTCCCTGGTACAGAATCAAAACGCTACCTGATCAGCCGGCACATCCATCAGCTCAAAAGCCGCGAAAGCGGTTACGGCCTGGACGACCCTGTGTGACCGGTAGAATCGGGGACCCTTTCGTGGGTTCCGGAAAGTGTACGGCGACTACTTCGGTAATCGAGGAAGCTGGGCGCCAGTTAAGGCGAATTCGATGATCAAAAGGGGTGGTTTTTTCCATTCGATCGAATGAGTTTGGAAGATTCAATGTACTCACCGATAAGCACTCGCCGGGAGTATGGAGCTAATCATGGCCTGTGATAGGCTTCTATCACTCTCGCTCGTGTATCTTCTGAATTGCGGCGCGCGGAGTCGCGGATTCCGTTAAGATAAGAGGTGTCAAACTATGGCAAAACAAGAGCTTGCAACCATCGTCGAAGTGCTGGTTACTCTCAAGAAAGGCCTCTCGACGATGGACGAGAGTACCCGCAGGTGTAACAAGCGCTTTGAAGAAGTTGAGATCGCGCCGATCGAAGAAAATCGCTGTGCGTACCGGAAGTAGTCTTGACAACGTCCGGCTTGGAGAAGTTTTTCAGCGGTGCCATTTCATATAATGAAACGATACGTCAAAGCACGAAACGGAAATTCTTTTTCTTAAGGTGACGACCAACGCAGGCATCATCTCGGGGATCAAAGCCGATGAGCGAATTGCGACAGCGGCAAATATGCGAGAACATGGAACAGACCGGGGCTGGTTGGGTCTGGGGCCCACACTCACAGTTGAGCAGCCAGGACTGGGGAGCGGCTATGTATCCATCCACACATACATCAATAGATTCTGAAGGCAGGAATGGAGTCATCGAAGACGATCGCACCGGCTCGATGGTAGAAGCCCTCAAGCGAGACTTCACGCATAACCTTTTCTTTGCGCAAGGCAAGTTTCGAGCGATCGCCACGAAGAACGACTTCTACATGGCCCTCGCCTGTACTGTGCGCGACCGCCAATTGTATCGCTGGATCAATACAGTTGAAACTTACCTCAAGCGTAAGGAACCTAAGGTCGTCTGTTATTTATCTGCGGAGTTCCTATTGGGACCCGGCCTGGAGAACAGTCTGATCAACCTGGGCATCTACGATGAAGCGCGCCAGGCGATTGATAAGCTGGGACTGGACTTAGACGAATTAATCGAGCAAGAGCCCGAACCCGGGTTGGGCAATGGAGGCTTGGGACGGCTTGCCGCCTGCTACATGGACTCCCTATCAACGCTGGAAATTCCCGCCGTCGGCTACGGCATCCGCTACGAATTTGGCATCTTTACCCAGGATATCCGGGATGGCTGGCAGGTGGAACGCGCGGACAAATGGTTGCGCCTGGGCGACCCCTGGCAACTCCCGCGTCCGGAGGCGACCGTCGAGGTGAATTTCGGTGGCCATACGGAAGCATATACGGATGATCAGGGGCAGTACCGGGTTCGTTGGGTTCCGGCCCAGGTGGTGAAGGGCGTTCCGTACGACTTGGCCATGATCGGATACAAGGTGAATACCGCCAACACTCTGCGGCTGTGGAAAGCCGAGGCACCTGAATCCTTCGATTTTCAGGAGTTTAACTTGGGGGATTACTATGGCGCGGTCCACGACAAGGTGATTTCCGAAAACATTACCAAGGTTCTGTACCCAAACGATGAGCCCGTCCAAGGCAAGCAATTGCGCCTGGAGCAACAGTACTTCTTCGTTTGCTGTTCCCTGCAGGACATGATCCGCATTTACCTGCAGAAGGGAGGCAGCCTGAACCATTTTCACGAAACCTTTGCCGTGCAGCTGAATGATACCCATCCGTCGATCGGGGTGGCCGAGCTCATGCGTTTGCTCGTGGACGAGCATCATATGGACTGGGAGGAGGCTTGGGAGGTCACCCGAAAAACTTTTGCGTACACAAACCACACCCTGCTGCCGGAAGCCCTGGAAAGGTGGCCGGTCAAACTGTTTGGCAGCCTTTTGCCCCGCCACCTAGAGATCATTTACGAGGTCAACCGCCGTTTCCTGGACGAGGTGCGCCTGAAGTTCCCCGACGACCCGGCGCGGATCGCCCGGATGTCCCTGATCGATGAAAGCGGCGAGCGTTACGTGCGGATGGCGTATCTGGCCACCGTCGGCAGCCATGCCGTGAACGGGGTGGCCGAACTGCATTCCCTGCTTCTGAAGGAGACCACGTTGCGCGACTTCTATGAATTGTGGCCCGAGAAGTTTCTTAACGTCACCAATGGCGTCACCCCTAGACGGTTCCTCGTGGCAAGCAATCCCCGCTTGGCGAGGCTGGCGACCGAAAAAATCGGGGATGGATGGATGAGGCACCTGGACGATCTCCGGAAGCTGGAAGCGTTTGTGGACGATGGTGGCTTCCGGGACGAGTGCCAACGGATCAAGCTGGCCAATAAACAGGATCTGGCCGGCCACATTCAAAAGCAAGCCGGCATTACGGTGGATCCGCAAAGCCTCTTTGACGTCCAGGTGAAGCGCCTCCACGAATACAAGCGACAGCACCTGAACGTGCTGCACATCATCACGCTGTACAACCGCCTAAAACACGATCGCAACGTCGAAATCGTGCCTCGCACCTTTATTTTCGGCGGCAAGGCGGCCCCGGGCTATTTCATGGCCAAGCTGATTATCAAGCTGATCAACTCGGTGGCGGAGGTGTTGAATAAGGACCCCGACGTCCGTGAGCGGCTCAAAGTGGTGTTTTTGCCCAACTACAACGTGAAACAGGCTCGGTGGATCTATCCCGCCGCTGACCTTTCCGAACAGATTTCCACGGCCGGCTACGAGGCGTCCGGCACGAGCAACATGAAGTTTGCCATGAACGGGGCGCTAACAATCGGGACCTTGGACGGTGCCAACATCGAGATCCGCGACGCGGTGGGGCACGAAAACTTCTTCCTATTTGGACTGACCGCTGAAGACGTGCGGGCGAAGCGGGCGGCGGGCTATCACCCCGGGGATTACTACGGGTCAAATCCGCACCTGCGGGAAGCGGTCGATCTGCTTGGGTCCGGGCACTTCTCCCAGGGTGATGCTAACCTATTCAAGCCGCTGATCGACTCCTTGATCAATTACGATCCGTACCTGCTTTTCGCCGATTACCAGTCCTATATGGACTGCCAGGAACAGGTCAGCCAGGCTTACCAGGACAGGGACGGCTGGACCCGAAAGTCCATTTTCAATACCGTCCGCATGGGCAAATTTTCCTCTGACCGGGCCATTAGAGAGTACTGCGATAAAATTTGGAATGCCAAGCCGGTCAAAGTCGAGCTGAACGAGTCCTATCCAAGCGACGCCATTTGAAGGACGCGTAACGCCGGAGATTCTGGAGAGCGGACATGTGAGTTTAAAAATCTATTTTTTGCGCCACG